>NZ_LZJX01000093.1:0-49647 GCF_001667595.1 Mycobacterium sp. E2989
GCCCAGTTCCATGCCGGCGTTGCCCACGCCGCTCAGGACGGCGGATCCCCCCGGCGCCGGACGCGCCGCCGCCGGCCCCCGCGGCCTTCGACCCCAACGTGCCGCCGCCTCCGGGCCCGGACGTGCCGCCGCCCCCGCCGGTGAGGGCGTACAGCGTCAACTGGGACGCCATCGCGCAGTGCGAGTCGGGTGGTAACTGGGGAATCAACACCGGGAACGGCTTCTCCGGTGGCCTGCAGTTCACCTCGAGCACCTGGCACGCCAACGGCGGCAGCGGTTCGCCCCAGAACGCGAGCCGTGAGGAGCAGATCCGGGTGGCCGAGAACGTGCTGCACTCGCAGGGCATCGGCGCTTGGCCGGTCTGCGGGCGTCGCGGCTGATCATCGGACAACGCAGTAATAAGTAGTGCCGGGCCACGGGCCCGGCACTACTTATTTGTGGGAGGGGTAGCGTCGGGCCCGTGACCGCAACGCCGCGCGAATTCGACATCGTGTTGTACGGGGCGACCGGCTTCGTCGGGAAGTTGACCGCCGAATACTTGGCGCGGTCGGCGCCCGGCACGCGGGTCGCGCTGGCCGGCAGGTCAACCGAGCGGTTGCGCGCGGTCCGGGACACCCTGGGCGAGTCGGCGCAGTCCTGGCCGCTTGTCACCGCCGACGCCTCATCGCCCTCGACGCTCAACGAGATGGCGGCCCGCACCCAGGTCGTCATCACCACGGTCGGGCCCTACACCCGCTACGGGCTGCCGCTGGTGGCCGCCTGTGCCGCCGCGGGCACCGACTACGCCGACCTGACCGGTGAGCCGCCGTTCATCCGCGACAGCATCGACTCCTACCACAAGCAGGCCGCCGACACCGGCGCCCGCATCGTGCACTGTTGCGGATTCGACTCCGTTCCTTCGGATCTCACCGTGTACGCGCTGTACCTCGCGGCCCGCGGCGACGGTGCGGGGGAACTGGCCCGCACCGACTTCGTCGTGCGCTCCATGTCCGGCGGGCTGTCGGGCGGCACCATCGCGTCGCTGCTGGAAGTGTTGGACACGGCGTCGCGCGATGCCGACGAGCGTCGCCGGCTCTCGGATCCGTACACCCTGAGCACCGATCGCGCCGCCGAACCGGATTTGGGCCGCCAGCCCGACCTGCCCTGGCGTCGAGGCAGTGACATCGCGCCCGAACTGGCCGGGGTGTGGACCGGCGGATTCATGATGGCGCCCGTCAACACCCGAATCGTGCGGCGCAGCAACGCATTAATGGACTGGGCCTACGGCAGGCAGTTCCGGTACAGCGAAAGCCTGAGCCTGGGCTCGTCGCCCCTGGCGCCGGTGGGATCCGCCGTCCTGAGCGGCGTGGGCAACGCCGGCATGGAACTGGGCAGCCGTTATTTCCGGCTGCTGCCCCGCAAGCTGCTGGAACGCATCCTGCCCAAGCCGGGTACCGGGCCGAGTGAGGCGGCGCGCGAGCGTGGCTACTACCGGATCGAGACCTACACCACCACGACCACCGGCGCGCGGTACGTCGCACGCATGGAGCAACGCGGCGATCCCGGTTACAAGGCGACCGCGGTGCTGTTGGGGGAGTGCGCCCTTGCGCTCGCGTTCGACCGTGACAAGCTGTCGGCGCTGCGCGGCGTCCTCACGCCCGCGGCCGCGATGGGTGACGCGCTGCTGGACAGGTTCCCCGCCGCCGGTGTGACCTTGCAGGTCGACCGGCTGGGGAAGTGACCCGGCTCACCTGCAGTTTGGGCACTTACATTCAGGTGAGCGGCGCTCCCTAGAATTGACGGGTGACCGCCAGCCGCAGCCCCGCCACCGACCTGCCCAAGTCGTGGGATCCCGCTGCCGCCGAAGACGCGATCTACCAGAAATGGCTCGACGCGGGCTACTTCAAGGCCGACGCGGCCAGCGCCAAGCCCGGCTACTCGATCGTGCTGCCCCCGCCGAACGTCACCGGCAGCCTGCACATGGGCCACGCGCTCGAACACACCATGATGGACGCCCTGACCCGTCGTAAGCGGATGCAGGGATACGAGGTGCTCTGGCAGCCGGGCACCGACCACGCGGGCATCGCGACCCAGAGCGTGGTGGAACGGCAGCTCGCGGTCGACGGGAAGACCAAAGAGGACTTCGGCCGGGAGCTGTTCGTCGACAAGGTGTGGGACTGGAAGCGGGAGTCCGGCGGCGCCATCGGCGGCCAGATGCGCCGGCTGGGCGACGGGGTGGACTGGAGCCGCGACCGGTTCACCATGGACGAGGGCCTGTCGCGGGCGGTGCGAACGATTTTCAAGCGGCTCTACGACGCCGGGTTGATCTATCAGGCCGAGCGGCTGGTCAACTGGTCCCCGGTGCTCGAGACCGCGATCTCCGACCTCGAGGTCAACTACCTCGACGTCGAAGGCGAGCTGGTGTCGTTCCGCTACGGCTCGCTCGACGATTCGCAACCCCACATCGTGGTCGCCACCACCCGGGTCGAGACGATGCTGGGCGACACCGCCATTGCGGTCCATCCCGACGACGAGCGCTACCGCCACCTGGTGGGCACCACCTTGCCGCACCCCTTCGTGGACCGTCAGCTCCTCATCGTCGCCGACGAACACGTCGACCCCGAATTCGGTACTGGCGCGGTCAAAGTCACCCCGGCGCACGACCCCAACGACTTCGAGATCGGGCTGCGGCACCAGCTGCCGATGATCTCGATCATGGATACCAAGGGCCGAATCGTCGACACCGGAACGCAATTCGACGGCATGGACCGCTTCGAGGCCCGGGTGGCGGTGCGCGAGGCGCTGGCCGGGCAGGGCCGCGTCGTGGAGGAGAAACGACCCTACCTACACAGCGTGGGCCATTCCGAGCGCAGCGGCGAGCCGATCGAGCCGCGGCTATCGCTGCAATGGTGGGTGCGGGTGGAATCGCTGGCCAAGGCCGCCGGTGACGCTGTTCGCAACGGGGACACCGTCATTCACCCCGCCAGCCTGGAGCCACGCTGGTTCGCCTGGGTCGACGACATGCATGACTGGTGCATCTCCCGGCAGCTTTGGTGGGGACATCGCATCCCGATCTGGTACGGGCCGGACGGCGAACAGGTGTGCGTCGGGCCCGACGAGACGCCGCCGGAGGGCTGGGAGCAGGACCCGGACGTGCTGGACACCTGGTTCTCGTCGGCCCTGTGGCCGTTCTCCACGTTGGGCTGGCCGGAAAAGACTCCAGAGCTGGAAAAGTTCTATCCCACAAGCGTTTTGGTGACCGGATACGACATCCTGTTTTTCTGGGTCGCCCGGATGATGATGTTCGGCACCTACGTGGGCGGCGACGACACGATCACGCTCGACGGCCGTCGCTCCCCGCAGGTGCCGTTCACCGATGTGTTCCTGCACGGCCTGATCCGCGACGAATTCGGCCGCAAGATGAGCAAGTCCAAGGGCAACGTCATCGACCCGCTGGACTGGGTCGAAACGTTCGGGGCCGACGCGCTGCGGTTCACGCTGGCCCGCGGCGCCAGCCCCGGCGGTGACCTCGCCGTCAGCGAGGACGCCGTCCGCGCGTCGCGCAGTTTCGTCACCAAGTTGTTCAACGCCACCCGGTTCGCGCTCCTGAACGGTGCGCGCCCGGCGCCGCTGCCCGATCTCGCCGACCTGACGGACGAGGACCGCTGGATCCTGGGACGGCTGGAGGAGGTTCGTGCCGAGGTCGATTCGGCGTTCGACGTCTACGAGTTCAGCCGGGCCTGCGAGGCGCTCTACCACTTCACCTGGGACGAATTCTGTGACTGGTACGTCGAATTGGCGAAGACACAGCTGTCCGAGGGGATCACCCACACCACCGCCGTGCTGGCCGCGGTGCTGGACACGCTGCTGCGGCTGCTGCACCCGGTCATCCCGTTCGTCACCGAGGCGCTGTGGCAGGCGCTGACCGGCGGGGAGTCGCTGGTGATCGCCGACTGGCCGGCGCCGTCCGGCATCGCGCTGGATGCCGTTGCCGCGCAACGCGTCAACGACTTGCAGCGGCTCGTCACCGAGGTCCGCCGGTTCCGCAGCGATCAGGGGCTGGCCGATCGGCAGAAGGTGCCGGCCCAGTTGGCCGGCGGCGGCCACTTGAGCGCACAGGTGATGGCCCTGACCTCGCTGACCACCCCGGGTCCGGATTTCAATCCCTCTGCGTCCCTTGAGGTTCGGGTTGGCGCCAACACCATGGTCGTCGAAATCGACACCTCGGGCACCATCGACCTGGCCGCCGAACGCCGCCGCCTGGAGAAGGACCTCGCCGCGGCGCAGAAGGAGCTGGCGTCCACCACCGCCAAACTGGCCAACGAGGACTTCCTGGGCAAGGCCCCGCGGAACGTCGTCGACAAGATCCGGGACCGCCAGCGGGTGGCCCGGGAGGAGACCGAGCGCATCAACGCCCGGCTGGCTGCGCTGCAATGACGTCCGAGCAGCCCGACTGGGCACCTGCCACGGGCCTGGCGCCCACCCCGGACGAGATCGCCGCGCTCCTGCAGGTCGAGCACCTGCTGGATCAGCGCTGGCCGGAGACGAAGCTCGAACCGAGCCTGACCCGGATCAGCGCCCTGATGGACTTGCTCGGCTCACCGCAACTGGCCTATCCCTCGATCCACATCGCCGGCACCAACGGAAAGACTTCGGTGGCGCGCATGGTGGACGCGCTGGTGACCGCGCTGCACCAGCGCACCGGGCGGACCACCAGCCCGCACCTGCAATCGGCGGTCGAGCGGATCGCCCTCGACGGACGGCCGGTCACCCCCGCCCAATACGTGGCGACCTACCGGGAGATCGAACCGTTCGTCCAGATCGTCGACGCCCAGTCGCAGGACGCGGGCGGCCCGGCGATGAGCAAGTTCGAGGTGCTGACGGCGATGGCGTTCGCGGCGTTCGCCGACGCGCCCGTCGACGTTGCGGTGGTCGAGGTCGGCATGGGCGGGCGCTGGGACGCCACCAACGTGATCAACGCGCCGGTGGCGGTCATCACGCCCGTGGGCATCGACCACGTCGAATACCTCGGCGGCGACCTTCCCGGCATCGCCGGCGAAAAGGCCGGCATCATCACCAAAGCGCCCGAGGGCGCACCCGACACCGTCGCGGTCATCGCCCGGCAGGCGCCCGAAGCGATGGAGGTGCTGCTGGCCCAGGCCGTGCGCGCCGACGCCGCGGTGGCCCGCGAGGGATCGGAGTTCGCGGTCCTGGGCCGCCAGATCGCGATCGGCGGCCAGGTGCTCGAACTGCAGGGCCTCGGCGGGGTGTACCCGGACATCTACCTGCCGCTGCACGGGGAACACCAGGCCCACAACGCGGTGGTGGCACTCGCGGCCGTGGAAGCCTTCTTCGGCGCCGGCGCGCAGCGGCAACTCGACGTCGAGGCGGTGCGGGCCGGTTTCGCCGCCGTCACCAGCCCCGGCCGGCTCGAACGCATGCGCAGCGCGCCCACCGTGTTCATCGACGCCGCCCACAATCCGGCCGGCGCGGCCGCGCTGGCGCAGACGCTGGGCGACGAATTCGACTTCCGATACCTGGTCGGCGTCCTCAGCGTGATGGCGGACAAGGACGTGGACGGCATCCTCGCCGCCCTGGAGCCGGCCTTCGACGCCGTGGTGGTGACCCATAACGGGTCCCCGCGGGCGCTCGACGTCGACTCGCTCGCGGTGGCGGCCGCGGCGCGGTTCGGACCCGAGCGGGTCAACACCTCCGAGAACCTGCGCGACGCCATCGACGCCGCCACCGCGCTGGTCGACGACGCGGCGACGGACGGGGCGGCCTCCGACTTCTCCGGGGCCTTCTCCGGCACCGGGGTCGTCATCACCGGCTCGGTCGTCACCGCCGGGGCGGCGCGGACCCTGTTCGGTCGTGATCCGGAATGACCGAGGAAGACCCGACCCCGCCGGCCGACCCGTGGCGCAGCTTCGGCGCGGTGATGGCCGCCACGCTGCTCCTGGAAGCGATCGTGGTGCTGCTGGCGATCCCCGTGGTGAGTGCGGTCGGCGGCGGGCTGACCTCGGTGTCCCTGGGCTACCTGGTCAGCGTGGCCGGGCTGCTCATCGTGCTGGGCGGGGTGCAGCGCAAACCCTGGGCGATCTGGGTGAACCTGGCCGCTCAGCTGCTCCTGCTCGCCGGCTTCGCGGTGTACCCGGGCGTGGGATTCATCGGGGTGCTGTTCACCGGCCTGTGGGCCTTGATCGCGTACTTCCGGGCCGAGGTGCGGCGCCGGCAGCCGTAGGGCCCGGTCGCCGCCCGGCCGATCGGCGCCCGGTTCTGTACGCTGTCCGCCGTGACCGAACGGACCCTGGTACTGATCAAGCCGGACGGCGTCGAGCGGCAGCTGGTGGGGGAAATCATCAGCCGCATCGAGCGGAAGGGCCTGACCATCGCCGCGCTGGAGCTTCGGCGCGTCGGCGGGGACCTGGCCGCCGCGCATTACGCCGAACACGAAGGCAAGCCGTTCTTCGAATCCCTGCTGGAGTTCATCACCTCGGGACCGGTGGTGGCGGCGATCGTCGAGGGACCGCGCGCGATTGCCGCATTTCGGCAGCTCGCGGGCGGTACCGACCCGGTCGAGAAGGCCACGCCCGGCACCATTCGGGGCGATTTCGGGCTGGAGACCCAGTTCAACCTCGTGCACGGGTCGGACTCGCCGGAGTCCGCAAAGCGCGAAATCGCGCTCTGGTTTCCCGACGCCTAGCGACCCAGCTAACGGCGCGCTGACGGCCGGTTTGCTCGGGGGCGGCTTGGCTCGCCGAGTGATGTGGGATACTGACGGAGGGTGAACGTCGCCGGACCGGTGTCGGACACCCGAATGAAGACTTAGACAAGCGCGATCATCGCCACCGGCGTTGGTGCGCGGCATGTCAGGCCATCATTCAGCACGGCGCCGAGTGCGTTCCCCGCGAACCGCTCGGGGCGAGACCATCACAAGTCCGGGAAGCCACCCGGACCCATAGCGAAGCCCTCGCGTGGCCGCGTCGCAAGGACGCGCCCGGGGGCTTGAGGAGAATACGTGGTAGACGGTGCACCATCTGCAGAGTCATCCGAAGAGCCGACCGGGCACGACGAACTGCCGGACCGCCTGAGAGTTCATTCGCTGGCACGAACGCTGGGAACCACCAGCCAGCGGGTGCTGGACGCGCTGAGCGCACTCGACGGGCGGGTGCGCAGCGCGCACTCCACCGTGGACCGCGACGACGCCGTCCGGGTGCGCGATCTGCTGGCCGCCCAGCCCGACGGCGGCGCCGAAAGCGCCGCCGACGCCGCGAGCGCTGCAAACGCCGAGGCCGCGGCCGAGGAACCCGAATCCCGGTTGATGCTGGAGACCGCTACCGAGCGGCCGCATTACATGCCGCTGTTCGTCGCCCCGCAGCCGATACCGGAAGACGAGGACGACGCAAGCGCCGACGAGGGCTCCGATTCGGACTCCGACTCCGACGATTCCGACGCCGACGACGAAGACGACGAGCAGGCCGATCGGCCGGCCAACCGGCGCCGCCGCCGAGGGCGCCGTGGCCGGGGCCGCGGCCGCGGTGAGCAGGGCGGATCCGACAGTCAAGACGGCGGTGAGGACGACGAGCCGCAGCAGCGGGGCCAGAAGGCCGGCCGCGACGATTCCGCCGACGCCGACGCCGACGCCGAGGACGACGACTCCGACGACTCCGATGACTCCGACGCCGGTGACGATGGTTCCGCGGAGGGCGGCAACCGCCGTCGCCGCAGGCGCCGGCGTCGCAAGTCGGGTGCGGGCGGCGACGATGGCGACGAATCGCCGTCCCCGGACGACCCGCCGAACACGGTGGTGCACGAGCGGCCGCCCCGCAACGGCAAGAACGGCGGCGACGGCTCGTCGAACGCCGAGATCAAAGGCATCGACGGCTCCACCCGCCTCGAGGCCAAGCGGCAACGGCGCCGCGACGGCCGCGACGCCGGGCGGCGCCGCCCGCCGGTGCTGACCGAGGCGGAATTCCTGGCGCGCCGGGAGGCCGTCGAACGGATCATGGTCGTGCGCGACAGGGTCCGCAGCGAGCCGCCGCATCAGGGGGCGCGGTACACCCAGATCGCGGTGCTCGAGGACGGCATCGTCGTCGAGCACTTCGTGACGTCGGCCGCTTCCGCCTCGCTGGTCGGCAACATCTACCTCGGGATCGTGCAGAACGTCCTGCCCTCGATGGAGGCGGCGTTCGTCGACATCGGCCGCGGCCGCAACGGCGTGCTCTACGCCGGCGAGGTCAACTGGGAAGCCGCCGGGCTGGGCGGGTCGGACCGCAAGATCGAACAGGCGCTCAAACCGGGCGACTACGTCGTGGTCCAGGTCAGCAAGGATCCCGTCGGGCACAAGGGCGCCCGACTGACCACCCAGGTGTCGCTGGCCGGCCGCTACCTGGTCTACGTGCCCGGCGCGTCGTCGACCGGGATCAGCCGCAAGCTGCCCGACACCGAACGGCAGCGGCTCAAGGAGATCCTGCGCGAGGTGGTCCCGTCCGACGCCGGGGTGATCATCCGCACGGCGTCCGAGGGCGTCAAAGAGGACGACATCCGCAACGACGTCACCCGCCTACAGGAGCGCTGGAAGCAGATCGAGGCCAAGGCGGCGGAGATCACGGGTAAGGCCGCCGGAGCCGCCGTCGCGCTCTACGAAGAGCCGGACGTACTGGTCAAGGTCATCCGCGACCTGTTCAACGAGGACTTCGCCGGCCTGGTCGTCTCCGGCGACGAGGCGTGGACCACCATCACCGAATACGTGAATTCCGTTGCGCCCGACCTGGTTTCGAAGCTCAACAAGTACGAGCCACCCAGCGGGCCGGAGGGTCAGCCGGGCCCCGACGTGTTCGCGGTGCATCGCATCGACGAGCAACTCGCCAAGGCGATGGAGCGCAAGGTGTGGCTGCCCTCGGGCGGCACGCTGGTGATCGACCGCACCGAGGCCATGACCGTCGTCGACGTCAACACCGGCAAGTTCACCGGCTCCGGCGGCAACCTCGAACAGACCGTCACCAAAAACAACCTGGAGGCGGCCGAGGAGATCGTCCGGCAACTGCGGCTGCGCGACATCGGCGGCATCGTGGTCATCGACTTCATCGACATGGTCCTCGAGTCCAACCGCGACCTGGTTTTGCGACGGCTGACCGAGGCGCTGGCCCGGGACCGCACCCGCCATCAGGTGTCGGAGGTGACGTCGCTGGGACTGGTCCAGCTGACCCGCAAGCGGTTGGGCACCGGGCTGATCGAGGCCTTCTCGACGTCGTGCACGCACTGTGGCGGCCGCGGGATCGTGCTGCACACCGACCCGGTGGACTCGGCGCCGTCGAACGGGCGCAAGTCCGAGGGCGGTGGACGCCGCGGCAGGCGCTCGAAGAAGAACCGGGCCGAGGAGCCGGTGGTGGCCAAGGTGCCCGCGCACGCCCCGGGCGAGCACCCGATGTTCAAGGCCATGGCCGCCGGCGGCCCCGGGCAGACCGGCCGTGCCGACGAGGAATCCGACGAATCCGCCGTGGAAGCCACCGACGAGCTCGACGAGCAGAAGCGGCGCGACCTGGCCGACGTGGAGGACACCGAGGACACCGAGCAGGAGGACTTCGAGGAGTCCGACGACAGCGATGACGACACCGACGAAGACGACGAGCTCGACGACGAGGACGACGAGGCCGACGACGAGGACGAGGACGAGGACATCGACGACGAGGAAGACCTCGGCGATGACGACGACGACCTCGAGATGGACGACGACGACCTGGACGTCGAGGACGACGACTCCGAAGACTCCGACTCCGACGGCGGAGACGGCGGGCCGGCGTTCGGGCGTCCGCGTCGGCGCCGCGCGGCGGGCAGGCCGGCCGGCCCTCCCATCCACGCGGACTGACCTGACCCGGTTTGACCCTGTAGCCGCTGGTCAAGTACCCTAGGACAGTTGTCGCCAGGCCGGTTGGGCTTTGGCCGGTGACGGCGGGACTCCCGGGCAGTCGGCGCGGACCCGCAACCAAGACCCACCACGCGCACCGCCGGTGGCTCGCGCGCGAAGCGCCGGCCAAGCGGCTGAGCAGAGGAAAGAAGGCAGGAGCAACGATGGCGACCTACGCAATCGTCAAGACGGGCGGCAAGCAGTACAAGGTCGCCGTCGGGGACGTGGTCAAGGTCGAGAAGCTCGACTCCGACCCGGGCGCGAACGTGTCGCTGCCCGTCACCCTGGTGGTGGACGGCGCGAAGGTGACCACCGACGCCGCCGCACTGGCCAAGGTCGCGGTGACCGGCGAGGTGCTCGAGCACACCAAGGGCCCGAAGATCCGCATCCACAAGTTCAGGAACAAAACCGGCTACCACAAGCGTCAGGGACACCGTCAGCAGCTGACGGTCCTGAAGGTCACCGGAATCAAGTGATGAGCCGTCAGGCGAAGAACAGACAAGACTGAGCGGAGACCACAGACATGGCACACAAGAAGGGCGCTTCCAGCTCGCGCAACGGTCGCGATTCCGCAGCCCAGCGGCTGGGCGTGAAGCGATTCGGCGGCCAGATCGTCAAGGCCGGCGAAATCATCGTTCGCCAGCGTGGCACCAAGTTCCACCCCGGCGTGAACGTCGGGCGCGGCGGTGACGACACGCTGTTCGCCAAGGCGGCGGGGGCCGTCGAGTTCGGCGTCAAGCGCGGACGCAAGACCGTCAACATCGTCGCGGCCGGCCAGACCGCCGACTGACCACCGCGAGCGTGCGCTCACCGCTGAGAATCATCCCGAATTCGGCAGTGAGTACACGTCGGGCGGTTGGGAGGACCCTCGATGCCCCGGTTCGTCGATCGCGTCGTCATCCACGCGCGTGCGGGCTCCGGCGGTAACGGCTGCGCGTCGGTCCATCGCGAGAAATTCAAGCCGCTGGGTGGTCCCGACGGCGGCAACGGCGGCCGCGGCGGCAGCATCGTGTTCGTCGTGGACCCGCAGGTGCACACCCTGCTGGACTTCCACTTCCACCCGCACGTCACCGCGCCGTCGGGCAAGCAGGGGATGGGCAACAACCGTGACGGCGCGGCCGGTGCGGACCTGGAAGTCAAAGTCCCCGACGGCACCGTCGTGCTGGACGAAAACGGCCGGCTGCTGGCCGATTTGGTCGGCGCGGGCACCCGTTTCGAAGCCGCGGCCGGCGGCCGTGGCGGCCTGGGCAACGCGGCGCTGGCGTCGCGCGCCCGCAAGGCCCCCGGCTTCGCGCTGCTCGGCGAGCAGGGCGAAACGCGGGACCTGACCCTCGAACTCAAGACCGTCGCCGACGCCGGCCTCATCGGGTTTCCCTCGGCCGGCAAATCCTCACTGGTGTCGGCGATCTCGGCCGCCAAACCCAAGGTCGCGGACTACCCGTTCACCACGCTGGTGCCGAACCTGGGCGTGGTGTCGGCGGGTGAGCACACCTTCACCGTCGCCGACGTGCCGGGCCTGATCCCCGGCGCTTCCCAGGGCCGCGGCCTGGGCCTGGATTTCCTTCGCCACATCGAGCGCTGCGCGGTGCTGGTGCACGTCGTCGACTGCGCCACGGCGGAGCCGGGCCGCGACCCGATCTCCGACATCGAGGCGCTGGAGGCCGAACTCGCCGCGTACAAGCCCACCCTGCAAGGGGATACGACGCTGGGAGATCTCGCGGAACGGCCCCGGGCGGTGGTGCTCAACAAGATCGACGTGCCAGAGGCGCGCGAACTCGCCGAGTTCGTCCGCGACGAGATCGCCGAGCGCGGCTGGCCGGTGTACCTGGTATCGACGGTCTCTCGAGAAGGGTTGCAGCCCTTGGTATTCGGGCTGTGGCGGATGATCTCGGAGTACAACGCGGCCCGGCCGGCGATCGTGCCGCGGCGCCCGGTCATCCGTCCGGTCCCGGTCGACGACAGCGGCTTTGCCGTAGAGCCGGACGGCGAGGGCGGCTTCCTCGTCACCGGCGCCCGGCCGCAGCGATGGGTCCGCCAGACCAACTTCGACAACGACGAGGCCGTCGGTTATCTCGCCGATCGACTGGCCCGGTTGGGGGTCGAGGAGGAGTTGCTGCGCCTCGGCGCGCAACCCGGCTGCGCCGTGACGATCGGGGACATGACGTTCGACTGGGAGCCGCAAACGCCTGCGGGACAACACGTTGCGATGTCCGGCAGGGGCACGGACGTTCGGCTGGAACGCAGCGAACGCACCGGCGCCGCCGAGCGCAAGGCGGCCCGGCGGCAGCGCCGAGAGCGCGGCGACGACCCCGGTGAGCGGTCGTGAGTGCGCATCGCGAAGCCGTCCGGACCGCGCGCAGCCTGGTCGTCAAGGTCGGGACCAACGCACTGACGACGGCGGCCGGTGTGTTCGACGCCGGGAGGCTGGCCGGGCTCGCCGACGCCATCGAGTCGCGGATGAAGGCGGGCACCGACGTCGTCATCGTGTCGTCGGGCGCCATCGCCGCCGGTATCGAGCCGCTCGGATTGACCCGGCGCCCCAAGGATTTGGCGACCAAGCAGGCCGCGGCCAGCGTCGGGCAGGTCGCGCTGGTGAACGCGTGGAGCGCGGCGTTCGCCCGCTACGGCCGTACGGTGGGGCAGGTGTTGCTGACCGCGCACGACATCTCGATGCGGGCCCAGCACACCAACGCCCAGCGCACTCTGGACCGGTTGCGCGCCCTGCGCGCGGTCGCGATCGTCAACGAGAACGACACGGTGGCCACCAACGAGATCCGGTTCGGCGACAACGATCGGCTTTCGGCGCTGGTGGCTCACCTCGTCGGCGCCGACGCCCTGGTGCTGCTCTCCGACATCGACGGCCTGTACGACTCCGATCCGCGAAAAACCAAGGGCGCGAGATTCATTGCGGAAGTGTCCGGCGCGGCGGACCTGTCCGGTGTCGTCGCGGGCCCGGGCAGCGACCTGGGCACCGGCGGGATGGTGTCGAAGATGTCGTCGGCCTTGCTGGCCGCCGACGCCGGGGTGCCGGTCCTGCTGGCCGCCGCGGACGACGCCGCGACCGCCCTCACCGACGCCTCGGTCGGCACGGTGTTCGCCGCACGACCCGCGCGGATGTCGGCCCGGCGCTTCTGGGTCCGCTACGCCGCCGAGGCCGCCGGGGTGCTGACCCTCGACGAGGGCGCCGTGCGCGCGGTGGTGACCCAGCGCCGCTCGCTGCTGGCCGCCGGGATCACCGCGGTGGCGGGCCGGTTCTACGCCGGCGACGTCGTCGAACTGCGCGGACCGGACGCGGCCATGGTGGCCCGGGGCGTGGTGGCCTACGACGCCGCCGAACTGGCGACCATGATCGGCCGGTCGACCTCCGAGCTGCCGGGCGAGCTGCGCCGGCCCGCCGTGCACGCCGACGACCTGGTGGCGGTCTGAGCCGGGTCAGGTGAACGGGTTGCTGTTGTCCTGCCACGCCGCCGATTCCGGGCGCGGCCCGAACCGGCGCGCGTAATCCTCGTGCATCCGCGCCTGTTTCTTGTTCTTGAGCACGTCGACCATGTTCGGGTCGAGCCCGTGCTGGGCGAGCCGGTGCCGACGCCACACCTTGTTCAACGCCAGCGTGATCAGCAGGGCCCAGATGTACAGCGGCGCCGTCATCTCGGTGTGCACATACAGCGAAGCGGGCAGCAGCCAAAAGGGTGCGAGGACGAACAGCGGCGGGATGGCCCACCGGATCATGTGCCGGCGCACTGCTCCCTTGCCGGCGAGATCGTTGGCGACCCAGTCGCGCATCGAGCTGGGCAGGCAGCGCCCGTACGAGTAGCCGATGTATTGCCACACGTTGGGTTTGGTGGTGGTCATGGTTCCCATTTTGTCCTCGTCCTGTCGCGGGCGCATCAGCGCACGGGCTTGAGATAGAGCGCACCCCAGACGATCTCGGCCAACGTCGCGGCCAGTTCCGGGTCGTATTCGGGTGGCTTCACCGGGAGCTCCTGCTGGCAGGCCCGCTCGACCATCCAGGTCAGCGCGCCGGCCGTGGTGGTCGCCGGCAGCTCCGGCCGGATCGAGCCATCGGCCTGGCCCTCCTCGATGACCCGGGCCATCCGCCCGGTGACCGCGGTCAGCAGGTTGCGGTAGGTCGCCGCGACCAGCGGGTCGTATCCGGCCATCTCGTTGAGCGCGACCAGCACCGGCTGGTGCCGACGGTAGCTGGCGATGATGCCGTCCATCGCGGCGCGGACGTCACCGGGATCGTGGCGCCCGGCCACCGCCCACCAGCGCTCCGCGCTGTCGGCGAGGTCGCCGAAAACCTGGTTGGCCAGGCGACGCAGCAAGTGGCCCTTGTCCTCGAAGTAGATGTAGAAGCTCGCGCGGGAAATGCCGGCCGCGCTCGACAGCCGGTCCACGCTGAGCTCGGTGAAGCTGGCGCCGTCGCGCATCAGCCGCTCGGTGGCGTCCAGCAACCGGCGCTCGATCTGCTCGCGCCGCTGCTGGCGTTCCTGTTCGCGGTTGGCCTGCGGCTTGCGGGTGACCGATGGCATTCTCCCAGCATAGACCGTGCTTCGACAACTTGACTAGACATCCTGTCTAGGAATAGTGTCACAGGCGGATTTGTGACCGGGGTCATACGCGACGGAGGACCATCATGACCGTGCTGACCGGAAAGTCGGGCACCGAGCAGCCCGGCCGCCCCTACGACCCCATCGACCTGTCCTCCCGCGCGTTCTGGGCGACGACCGCGGCCGAGCGGGAACGGTCGTTCGCCGTGCTGCGCGCCGAGCGGCCGGTGAGCTGGCACCCGCCGGTCGAAGACGCCCTGATGCCCGATCCCGCGGACCCCGGCTATTGGGCCATCACCCGGCGCGCCGACATCGTCGCGGTCAGCCGCAACAACGAGGTGTTCCTGTCCGGGCGGGGCGTGATGTTCGAGAACATCCCGGTGGAGCTGCTCGAAGCGTCCCAGTCGTTCCTGGCGATGGACCCGCCGCGGCACACCAAGCTGCGCAAGCTGGTCAGCGCCGCGTTCACCCCGCGCCAGGTGCGCCGCATCGAGGACTCGATCCGGGCCAACGCCCGCACCATCGTGGAAGAGCTGCGGGCCGCCGGCAGCGGGGCGGACTTCGTCGACCACTGCGCCAAGGAGCTGCCCATCCGCACGTTGTCGGACATGGTCGGGATCCCCGAATCCGAGCGTGAGCACATGGCGGCCGCCACCGACGCCATGGTGTCCTGGGCCGACCCGGCCTACCTCGACGGCCGCCACCCGATGGAGGTGTTGTTCGAGAACCAGACCTACGTGCACCAGGTGGCCGGGGAGCTGGCGGCCCAGCGCCGCGAGCATCCCGGCGACGACCTGATCAGCGGCCTGGTGAACGCCGAGGTCGACGGTGAGCGGTTGACCGACGCCGAGGTGGCCGCCTTCTTCGTGCTGCTTTCCGTGGCGGCCAACGACACCACCCGGCAAACGACCAGCCACGCAATGAAGGCGCTCACCGACTTCGGTGATCAGCGGGCGTGGTTGCTGGAGGATTTCGACAACCGGATCGGCACGGCGGTCGAGGAGTTCGTCCGGTGGGCCTCCCCGGTGATGACCTTCCGCCGCACGGCCGCAACGGATTTCGAGTTGGGCGGCCAGCAGATAGCGGCGGGGGAGAAGGTGGTGATGTTCTACCCGTCGGGCAACTGGGACACCGAGACGTTCGATCATCCGGAACGGTTGGACCTGGGCCGCAGCCCCAACCCGCACGTCGGCTTCGGCGGCGGCGGCGTGCACTTCTGCCTCGGGGCGCACGTCGCCCGGGCGCAGCTGCGGGCGATCTTCGGCGAGCTGCTGCGGCAGCTGCCGGGCATCGAGGCCGGCGATCCGACCTACGTGGCGGGCAATTTCGTGCACGCCGTCCGCAGCATGCCCTGCACGTTCTAACGCGTTGCCAGCGGCGACAATTCGTCGGCCAACAGGGTCAGTAGCTCGGAACAACCGCCGTCGACCTTGACCGTCGCCAGCTCATCGCCGCGGGTTTCGCCGCGGTTGACGATCGCGATCGGCGTGCCCAGCGCGGCGGCGTGCCGCACGAATCGGTAGCCGGAGAAGACCGTCAGCGACGAGCCGGCGACCAACAGGGCATCGGCCTCATCGACGAGTGAATATGCTTGAGCGACAACGTCTTTGGCGACGTTTTCGCCGAAGTAGACGATGTCCGGCTTGAGCATGCCGCCGCAGCGCGGGCAGTCGAGGTAGCGAAACGACGCCGTGTCGCCGACGACGGCGTCGGCGTCGGGGGCCACCGCCAGGCCGCCGACCGCTTCGGCCCGCTCGATGAAGCCCGGGTTGAGCGCTTCGAGCCGGTCGGCCAGCGCCGCGCGGCTCATGGTGTAGCCGCAGCTCAGGCAGACCACCCGCGCGTAGGTGCCGTGCAGGTTGACGACGTTGCGGCTGTCGGCCTTGGTGTGCAGCAGGTCGACGTTCTGGGTGATCACCCCCCTCACCACACCGGCGCGCTCGAGTCGCGCCAGCGCGCGGTGCCCGGCGTTGGGCTGGGTGTCGTCCATGTGCCGCCAGCCGACGTGGTTGCGCGCCCAATAGCGCTGGCGGAACACCGGATCCGACGTGAATTGGCGGATGGTCATCGGATTGCTCGGCGGTGAATCGGGCCCGCGGTAGTCGGGAATCCCGGAATCGGTGGACAGGCCCGCGCCCGTCAGCACCGCGATCCGGCGGCCGGCGAGCAGCGCGACCAGTTCCGGAGCTTCGGCGCGGCGGCTGGTCACCCCATCCAGGGTACGGACCCTAGCCCAGGCACTCCGCGGCCGTGGTGAGCTCCGCGGACATGTTCTGCTCCATCATCTTGCACGCCGCCTCGGCCAATTCGGCGTCGATGCCGGCGACGGCGTCGGTCGGGATCACGACGGGAAAATGGCGCACGTAGGCGTCGAGCGCGGTGTAGAGGATGCACTGCTCGGTGACCTGCCCGGCGATGATCAGCCGCTTGGTCTCCAGCCGGTTGAGCAGGTACGCCAGCGCGGTCGCGTAGAAGGCGCTGTGGCGCACCTTGGTCATCACCCGGAGGTCGCCGGCGGGAACGATGGGCTTGACCAGATCGGGTCGCGCGCCGTCCAGCGCGGCGCTGACGATGTCGGAGAACTGGGCGGCGAAGTCGCCGTAGTTGTCGTTGACGTAGATCAGGTCGACCTCGTCGGATTCGCGTGCGCGGCGGATCAAATCGGCCAAGGGGTCGATGATCTTGGCCACATTGGGTATTAGGTCCTCAGCATCGGGATGCTCATAGGTGTTCATCATGTCGACCACCACCACGGCCGTATCGCTCATGATGGAGGGGATACCCGGCGGCCACGGGTTGACACCGGTCAGGCGACAATGGAAGGGCGATGGACTTCTACAACGCTTACAGCCAGGGCTTTGTCCGGGTCGCCGCGTGCACCCATCACACCACGATCGGCGATCCGGCGGCCAACGCCGAGTCGGTCTTACGGTTGGCGCAAGAGTGCCACGAGGACGGCGTCGCGGTGGCGGTGTTCCCGGAGCTGACGCTGTCGGGGTACTCCATCGAGGACATCGTGATGCAAGACCTGTTGCTCGACGACGTCAAAGCCGCCGTCGAGACCATCGTCGCGTCCTCCAGCGATCTGCTGCCGGTGCTGGTCGTAGGGGCCCCGCTGCGCTATCGGCACCGCATCTACAACACCGCGGTGATCATCCACCGCGGCACGGTCCTCGGGGTGGTGCCGAAGTCGTACCTGCCCACGTACCGGGAGTTCTACGAGCGCCGCCAGATCGCGGCCGGGGACGACGAGCGCGGCACCATCCGGATCTGCGACGCCGAGGTTCCGTTCGGCCCGGACCTGTTGTTCGCCGCGTCGGACATCGCCGACTTCGCGCTGCACGTCGAAATCTGCGAGGACATGTTCGTGCCGATCCCGCCCAGCGCGGAGGCGGCGTTGGCGGGCGCGACGGTGCTGGCGAACCTGTCCGGCAGCCCCATCACGATCGGCCGGGCCGAGGACCGCTGCCTGTTGGCCCGCTCGGCATCGGCGCGATGCCTGGCCGCCTACGTGTACGCGGCCGCGGGCGAGGGCGAATCGACCACCGACCTGGCGTGGGACGGGCAAACCATGGTGTGGGAGAACGGCGAACTGCTGGCCTCCTCCGAGCGCTTCCCCAAGGGGGAGCGACGCAGCGTGGCCGACGTCGACCTCGACCTGCTGCGCTCGGAACGGCTGCGCATGGGGACGTTCGACGACAACCGGCGTCACCACCGCGGGCCGGCCGAATCGTTCCGGCGCATCGCTTTTCGGCTGGACCCGCCGGGCGGCGACATCGGACTGCGTCGTGACGTCGAGCGGTTCCCGTTCGTTCCCGCCAACCGCGAACGGCTGGAACAGGATTGCTACGAGGCCTACAACATTCAGGTCTCCGGGCTCGAGCAGCGGCTGCGGGCCCTGGACTATCCGAAGATCGTCATCGGGATCTCGGGCGGCCTGGACTCGACGCACGCGCTGATCGTCGCGGCCCGCGCGATGGACCGGGAAGAGCGGCCGCGCAGCGACATCCTGGCGTTCACGCTGCCCGGCTTCGCGACCGGAGATCGGACCAAGCGCAACGCGATCGAGCTGTGCCGCGCCCTGGGTGTGACGTTCGAGGAGATCGACATCACCGAGACCGCGAAGCTGATGTTCGCCGAGATCGGCCACCCGTTCGGGCGCGGCGAGAAGGTCTACGACGTCACCTTCGAAAACGTCCAGGCCGGCCTGCGCACCGACTACCTGTTCCGGCTGGCCAACCAGCGCGGCGGCATCGTGCTCGGCACCGGTGACCTCTCCGAGCTGGGGCTGGGCTGGTCGACGTACGGGGTTGGCGACCAGATGTCGCACTACAACGTCAATGGCGGCGTCCCCAAGACGCTGATCCAGCACCTGATTCGCTGGGTCATCTCGTCCGGTCAGTTCGAAACCGACGTCACCGACGTGCTGCAGTCGGTGCTGGACACCGAGATCTCCCCGGAGCTCGTTCCGAGCGGCGAAGAGGAAGAGTTGCAGAGCAGCGAGGACAAGGTCGGTCCCTATGCGCTGCAAGACTTTTCACTCTTCCACGTGCTGCGCTTCGGCTTCCGGCCCTCGAAGATCGCGTTCCTGGCCTGGCACGCGTGGAGCGACCCCGACCGTGGCAACTGGCCGCCGGGATTTCCCGAGGAAAAGCGACCGACCTACTCGCTGAAGGAGATTCGGCACTGGCTGGGCGTTTTCGTGCAGCGGTTCTACTCGTTCAGTCAGTTCAAGCGCTCGGCGCTGCCCAACGGCCCGAAGGTGTCGCACGGCGGCGCGTTGTCGCCGCGCGGCGATTGGCGTGCCCCGTCGGACATGTCCGCCCGCATCTGGCTCGACGAAATCGAGCGGCAGATCCCCGAGGAATAGCGCGTTGCGGGCCCGCCCCGCAGCGCCGGACGGGCCCCCGGGCGTCCGCTCACGCCCGCGCGCGGCGCCAGCCCTGGTACTGCAGCTCGGCGAACACCAGCGTGTAGGCGCCGGCCGCCAGGTTCAAGGCGACGCCCGCCGAGGTCAGTGGGAAGACGTCGGTGAGCACCAGCACGACGGCGGCCACCGTGTACGCCACGTTGGCGATGATGACGGCCATGCCGGCGCGCAGGACCGACGGCCGCGCGGCGAGCGCGAACACGACCACGCCGTAACCGATCAGGAACGCGCCCATGGCGTACTCGAACCCCTTCGTCGTGCCCGAGAGCTCGGCGAGCCGGCCGGCCAGCGGGATACCGGCCAGACCGACCAGTCCGCTGATGGCGGCGTCGGCACGCATGGCAAGGCGAAGCAGGCCGTCGCGGGTGCCGGTGCGGTCAATCGTGGTGGCGGACATGATGTTCCTTTCGTCGATGGCTTGAACGCCTCCGACGCTGCCCGCTGACCACTGCCAGATCGACGCCAGACGCTGCCAACTACTGCCAACCGCAGGTCAGGCCAGTGATTCGAGCGCCGCGTCGATGGCGTCGGCAGCCGGCGCGCAGTCCCCGGCGCCGGCGACCAGCGTCGCCAGCGCGCCCGCGGCGCTGGCCCGCCGCAACGCCTGCAGCCGCTCGGCGGGCGTGCCCGGGTTGGGCGGCCAGCTTCCGGCCAGCACACCGGCGAACACGTCCCCGGCCCCGGTGGTGTCCACCGCCGTCACCGCGGGCGCGGGCACCACGAACTCGCCGTCGACGCCCGCGTACCGGGCGCCGCGCGCGCCCAGCGTGGTGACCAGGTGAGCGGGTCGCCAGGGCCACTTGCGGGCCTCGGCCTCGTTGGCGATCACCACATCGGCCAGGGCGGCAAGGTCGGACAACGAGCCCCGGTCCTGGCCGGCCGGCGAGGCGTTGACGATGACGACCGCCCCCGCCGCGCGAGCCTGCCGCGCCGCCTCAACCGCCGCCGCCACCGGAATTTCCAACTGCGTCAATAAGACGTCGCAGCCGGCGATGGCCGTTCGTGCGGCGGCGCCGTCCAGCGACAGTCGCCCATTGGCGCCCGGCGCGACCACGATGGTGTTCTCGGCGTCGGCGTCGACGACGACGATCGCCGTGCCGCTCGAACCCGGCGCCTCGGCCGTGGCGTCCAATCCCACGCCGTTGTCCCGCAGGTGCGCGCGTAACCGCTCGGCGGCCGGGTCGTCGCCGACGGCCCCCACGAACTGCACCCGCGCGCCCGCCCGGGCCGCCGCCACCGCCTGATTGCCGCCCTTGCCGCCCGGCGCGTAGGCCAACTCCGACGCCAGCACCGTCTCGCCGGGGCGCGGAAGCGCTTCGACGCGCAGCGACACGTCCATGTTCACGCTGCCGACCACGCAGACTCGTGGCATCAGCGGTTGTCCGGGCCAAAACGTTTGCGGTGACGCCGTTTTGGAGCGTGCGTCAGCATCCGCAATCCTCGCCCCGCCACGCCTCGACACCCTCCCGGACCGCGACGCCGGCGATCGCGAGCCCCACCACCGGGTCCAGCCACCAGCCACCCGGCCACACGGCGATCACGGCCAGCGTCAGCAACACCGCGGCGGACTGCGCGGCGCACAGATAGTTCTGGGTGCCCTCCCCGGCGGTGGCCCGCGAGTCCAGGCGCCTGGCGAGCGCGCGCTTGGCCCAGCCCAGCAGCGGCATCAGCACGAGCGCAACGGCGGTCAACACCATCCCGATCACCGTCGTCTCGGGGCGGGCCCCGGAAAGCAGGTTGCGGACCGATTCGAACGCGATGTAGGGCGCGATGAGCCAGAACGAAATGGCCACCCCGCGCTGCGCCCGCCGCTCGGAGGTCTCCGACAGCGTGCGTGAGCCCGAGAACCGCCAGACGACGATCACACTGGCCAGTCCCTCGACCGCGCTGCCGAGCGCCCAGCCGATCAGGGAGACGGACCCGGCGGTGAACCCTTGCCACAGGCCCAGGGCGCCCTCCGCGCACATCCAGAGCAGGCTCACCCACGCCAGCCGGCGCGCCCAGCGCGCCGCCCGAACCCATTCGGCGTCCCGGCGTCGGGTGGTTGCCACGTCGGCCGCCGCGGAGCCGCAACCCTGGGCGCACCCGTCGCTCATAGCGCCAAGGATAAGTGCCCGCTGCCCGGTGAGTTAAGTGCCGTTCTTCCCGTCGAACGCTTTGCCGCAATCCCCCATATCTTGCAACGCGCGCGCTAATGTGCTGCGTGAGCGATGCTGCGTGTCCGAGGAAGGGCGAAGTTTCAGTGACATCGAGCGAGCTGCAAGACGCTGAGCCGGCTTCGCAAACCGCACCGGCCCCCACCCGGGCGGAAACGGCTGGGACGCAGGAAGACGAGGCTCGCAAGCACCATAAGTTTCGCCGTCGCCGGCTTTTCCGCATCGGCATTCAATCCAAGCTCCTGCTGACGCTGCTGCTCTGCAGCATCCTGTCGATCGGGGTGATCGGCTTCATCGGGGCGTCGTCGGGGCGCAACGCCTTGCGCCAGGTCGAATCCGAGCGACTCATCGAGTTGCGCGAGTCGCAGGCGCGGCAGGTGCAGTCGCTGTTCCGGGAGGTGACGAATTCGCTGATCGTCTACAGCGGCGGGTTCTCCATCGTCGAGGGCGCGGCGGCGTTCACCGAGGGTTTCGCGCAGTTGTCCAACGCGACGATCACACCGGCCCAGCAGCAGGCGCTCGTCACCTACTACGACGAAAACATGATCCAACCGATCAGGCGGATCACCGGCGACGAGCTCGATCGCAACGCGATCTTCCCGAGTTCCAATGCGCAGAAGTATCTTCAGGCGCACTACACCGCGCCGTACCCGTTGGTCTCGGAGGCGCGAAAGGTCGACGACGCCGGCGACGGCAGCGCCTGGTCGGCGGCCAACGCCCGCTACGGCTTCTACATGCGCAACATCGTCACGCATTTCGAGTTCCCGGACGCGCTGTTGCTGGATATGCAGGGCAACGTCGTGTACTCGGTGAACAAGGGCCCGGACCTCGGCACCAACATCCTCACCGGCCCCTACCGGGAATCGAATCTGCGGGACGCATATCAAAAAGCGCTGCGCTCCAACGACATCAACTTCGTCTGGATCACCGACTTCCAGCAATACCAGCCACAGCTGGACGCCCCAACGGCGTGGGCGGTGTCCCCGGTCGGGATGAACGGCAAGATCGACGGCGTCATGGCCCTGCCGCTGCCGATCTCGAAGATCAACCGGATCATGACCGCCGACAAGCGTTGGGAGGCCGCCGGCATGGGGCCGGCAACGGAGACCTACCTCGCCGGCCCCGACGGCCTGATGCGTTCCGACTCAAGGCTTTTCCTGGAGGACCCGGCCGAGTATCGGCGCGAGGCCGTGGCGGCGGGCACCCCGCCCGACGTCGTGGACGAAGCGATCCGCCTGGGCGGGACCACGCTGGTGCAGCCGGTCCAAACCGCGGGTCTTCGTGCGGCCCAACGCGGGCAGTCCGGGGTCATCAGCGCCACCGACTACCAGGGCAACCGGGAACTGGAGGCCTACGCACCGCTGACGGTGCCGAACTCCGATCTGCACTGGTCGATCCTGGCGACGCGGGACAACTCGGACGCGTTCGCGCGCCTGGGCAGGTTCAGCAGGACGCTGGTGCTGGCGGTGGCGATCATGATCTTCGCCATCTGCGTCGCGTCCATGGTGTTGGCCCAGCTCATGCTGCGGCCGATCCGCCGCCTGCAGGCCGGCACCCAGAAGATCACCTCCGGGGATTACGAGGTCAGCATCCCGGTGACCACGCGGGACGAAATCGGGGACCTGACTGGGGCTTTCAACGAGATGAGTCGCAATCTCGCCATCAAGGAGGAATTGCTCAACGAACAGCGCCGGGAGAACGATCGCCTGTTGCTTGCGCTGATGCCCGAGTCCGTCGTCCAGCGGTATCGCGAAGGCCAGGAGACCATCGCGCAGGAACACCAGGACGTGGCGATCATCTTCGCCGAAATCGTCGGGCTCGACGAGATCTCCGGGGATGTGTCGGGAGACGAATTGGTCGGCATCGTCGACGAACTGTTCCGGCAGTTCGATTCGGCGGCCGAATCCCTTGGCGTCGAGCGGATCCGCACCTTCCACAACGGCTACCTCGCCAGCTGCGGGGTGGTGACGCCGCGGCTGGACAGCATCCACCGCAGCGTCGACTTCGCCGTGGAGATGCGCCAGATCATCGAGCGGTTCAACAGCCAAACGGGTCACGAGTTGCGCCTTCGGGTGGGCATCAACACCGGCAACGTCATCAGCGGACTGGTCGGCCGATCCGGACTGGTCTACGACATGTGGGGCGCCGCGGTGAGCCTGGCCTATCAGATGCAGAGTGGCTCAAGCCAATCCGGCATCTACGTCACGTCGCAGGTGTACGAGGCGATGCGTGACGTGCGGCAGTTCGCGCCGGCAGGCACCATATCGGTCGGTGGAACCGACCAGCCGATCTACCGGTTGTCGGAGCGATAATGAACCTCTTCGGCTCATCGTGGTTCTACTGGGCCATCGGCGTCGCGATCGGATTTCCGGTCGCGTTGATCCTGCTGACCGAGTTGCACCGCACGCTGGTCCGTCGCCACAGCCACCTCGCCAGGCAGGTGAGCCTGCTGCGCAACTACCTGCTGCCGCTCGGCGCGCTGTTGCTGCTGCTCGTCAAGGCTTCGCAGGTGCCGGCCGGCCAGGGCTCGGTGCGGATCCTGACCACGGTGTTCGGCCTGCTGGTGCTGGTGCTGGTGCTGTCGGCGCTGAACGCGACCGTGTTCGAGGGTGCGCCCGACGACAGTTGGCGCAAGCGACTGCCGGCCATCTTCCTCGACGTCGCCCGTTTCGGGGTCATCGGTGTGGGGCTGACGCTGATGCTGTCGGTCATCTGGGGTGTCCGGATCGCCGGTTTGTTCACCGCGCTGGGCGTCACGTCGGTGGTCATCGGCCTGATGCTGCAAAACTCCGTCGGGCAGATCGTGTCCGGCTTGTTCATGCTGTTCGAGCAGCCGTTCCGCATCGACGACTGGTTGGACACCGGCACGGTGCGCGGGCGCGTCGTCGAAGTCAACTGGCGGGCCGTGCACATCGACACCGGCAACGGCATCCGCATCATGCCCAACTCGATGCTGGCCAGCACCTCGTTCACCAACCTCAGTCGGCCCTCGCGCGCGTACGACTGCGCGATCACAACGAAGTTCGCGCCCGGCGATTCGCCGGACAAGGTGTGCGCGATGTTGACCCGGGTCGCCGGCGCGCTACCGGCCCGCAGACCCGAAGTGCCGCCGAGCACCGTGGCCCTCGGCAGCGCCCAATACCGCACGACGATCCGGCTGCTGTCGCCCGCCGACGCCGAGGCGACCGAGGCCACCTTCCTGCGCTGGGTCTGGTACGCCGCGCGCCGGGCGCGCCTGCGCCTGGACGGCACCGAGGACAACTTCTCCACCAAGCGACGGGTGGAGAAGGCGTTGCGCACGGTGGTGGCGCCAGCCTTGCGGCTGAGCCACATCGATCAGCAGTCGCTGGTGCCGTACGCGAAACTCGTCCGCTACGGTGCCGACGAGATCCTCGAGTACGCCGGGCAGGTGTCGTCGGGAATGACCTTTCTGGTGGCCGGCCGGGTGCGGCTGACCGCGAGGACCGAAGACGGGTCGATGGTTCCGGTCACCATCCTGGACGAGGGGTCGTTCCTCGGCCTGACCGCGCTGACCCGCCAGCCCAACCTCGCCGGCGCTTACGCGCTGGACGAGGTGACCGCCCTGCAGATCGATCGGGAGCACCTGGAGCATCTGGTGATGCGAAAACCGTTGCTGCTTCAAGACTTAGGCCGGCTGATCGACGAGCGGCAAGCCAAGGTGCGTCAGGTCAGTGGGCGTGAGCGGCTCGGGCCGGCCCGCGCCGAGGCGCAGGATTCCGCCAAGCCGCTGCGCTGAGGAGAACGCGGGTGCCGCGCCCGGCCCCGGCGTTACGCGCCGAGCGCATGCCGTAAATACCCGGGCCGCCGCACCTGGCCGGTTGTGGCCCGATACCCTGGTTCAATGAGTCTGCAAGCACCATCGCTGCCTGACTTGCGCCGGGAGGTCCACAACGCCGCGCGGCGTGCCCGGGTCGCCTCCCGCGTCCTCGCGTTGTTGCCGACGGTCGCCAAGGACCAGGCGCTGCGGTCCGCGGCCGACGCGATTGCCGCCCACACCGACTTGATCCTGTCGGCCAACGCCGAGGATCTCAGCGCCGC
The DNA here is from genome assembly GCF_001667595.1 of Mycobacterium sp. E2989. Lineage (NCBI taxonomy): Bacteria > Bacillati > Actinomycetota > Actinomycetes > Mycobacteriales > Mycobacteriaceae > Mycobacterium > Mycobacterium sp. E2989. The sequence goes on from NZ_LZJX01000093.1 coordinate 25,582, forward strand.
CGAAGCCGCGGGCACACCGACCGCGATGCTCGACCGGTTGGCGCTGGACGCCAAGCGGGTCGAGGGAATCGCCGCCGGGCTGCGGCAGGTCGCCGGTCTGCCCGACCCGGTCGGGGAGGTGCTGCGCGGCTACACCTTGCCCAACGGTTTGCATCTGCGGCAGCAGCGCGTGCCGCTCGGCGTCGTGGGCATGATCTACGAAGGCCGGCCCAACGTCACCGTCGACGCCTTCGGCCTGGCGCTCAAGTCCGGAAACGCGGTGTTGTTGCGCGGGAGTTCGTCGGCGGCCCGGTCGAACCAGGCGCTGGTCCAGGTGCTGCGCGCCTCGCTGGTCAGCGAGGACCTGCCCGCCGATGCGGTGCAATTGCTTTCGGCCGAGGACCGCGCCACGGTGACACACTTGATCCAGGCCCGCGGTTTGGTCGACGTGGTGATCCCGCGTGGGGGAGCGAGCCTGATCAACGCGGTGGTCCGCGACGCGCAGGTGCCCACCATCGAGACCGGGGTCGGCAACTGCCACGTGTACGTGCACGAAGGGGCCGATCTGGAGCTCGCGGAGCGAATCCTGCTGAATTCCAAGACCCGTCGGCCCAGCGTCTGCAACGCCGCCGAGACGCTGTTGGTCGACGCCGCGATCGCCAAGAAGGCGCTGCCTCAGCTGCTCAGCGCCCTGCAGGACGCCGGAGTGACCGTGCACGGCGGGATTTCGGCGGACGCCGCGGAGGACGACCTGCGCCGCGAGTATCTGTCGATGGACATCGCGGTCGCGGTGGTCGACGGCATCGACGCCGCGATCGCCCACATCAACGAGTACGGCACCGGGCACACCGAGGCCATCGTCACCAGCAATATGGCTGCGGCGCAACGGTTTAGCGACGGTGTGGACGCCGCCGCGGTGATGATCAACGCGTCGACGGCGTTCACCGACGGCGAGCAGTTCGGTTTCGGCGCCGAAATCGGCATCTCCACCCAGAAATTGCATGCGCGCGGTCCGATGGGGCTGCCGGAGCTGACCTCGACCAAGTGGATCGCGTGGGGTGACGGGCAAGTCCGCCCCGCCTGACTTCCGTGTTTTAGGAGAACTGAGATAGTGAGCGTGCCCGCCCGGCCCAAGCCGTTGTTCGCCGACATCGACGACGTATCGCGGCGGTTGGCCGAGACCGGTTATCTGCCGGACACCGCCACCGCGACCGCGGTGTTCCTGGCCGACCGGCTGGGCAAGCCATTGCTGGTGGAGGGCCCGGCCGGCGTCGGCAAGACGGAGCTGGCCCGCGCCGTCGCCCAGGCCACCGACTCCGGACTGGTCCGCCTGCAGTGCTACGAGGGGGTCGACGAGGCGCGCGCGTTGTACGAGTGGAACCACGCCAAGCAGATCCTGCGCATCCAGGCCGGCTCCGGGGACTGGGACCAGACCAAGGACGACGTGTTCAGCGAGGAGTTCCTGCTGCAGCGCCCGCTGCTGACCGCCATCCGGCGCACCGAACCCACGGTGCTGCTGATCGACGAGACCGACAAGGCGGACATCGAGATCGAGGGCCTGCTGCTCGAGGTGCTGTCCGACTTCGCGGTGACCGTTCCCGAACTGGGCACCATCACCGCCGAGCGGACGCCGTTCGTGGTGTTGACCTCCAACGCCACCCGCGAACTGTCCGAGGCCCTCAAGCGTCGATGCCTGTTCTTGCACATCGACTTTCCCAGCCCCGAGCTGGAACGCCGGATCCTGTTGTCGCGGGTGCCCGAGCTGCCGCAGCACCTCGCCGAGGAACTGGTGCGCATCATCGGGGTGTTGCGCGGCATGCAGCTCAAGAAGGTGCCGTCCATCGCCGAGACGATCGACTGGGGCCGCACCTTGCTCGCGCTGGGCCTGGACACCATCGACGACGCCGTCGTCGCCGCCACCCTGGGGGTGGTCCTCAAGCATCAATCCGACCAGCAGCGCGCGGCCGGGGAGCTCCGGCTCAATTAGGGAAAGGGCTCAACAAAGATGGCCGCCCGCCGTATCCGCCCCACCCGGCCGCTCGCCCCGCACGGGCTGGCCGGCCACCTGGTGGGTTTCGTGGAAGCGCTTCGCGGAGTGGGCATTTCGGTGGGACCGTCCGAGACCGTGGACGCCGGCCGGGTGATCGCCACCCTTGGTCTGGGCGATCGTGAGGTGCTGCGCGAGGGCCTCGCGTGCGCGGTGCTGCGCCGCCCCGAACACCGCGACACCTACGACGCCATGTTCGACCTGTGGTTCCCCGCGGCGCTGGGCGCGCGCGCGACGGTCACCGACGAGGAAGGCGGCGGGACCCCGGGCGACGACTCGTTGCCGCCCGACGACGTCGAGGCCATGCGCCAGATGCTGCTGGATCTGCTCAACGAGAACCCCGACCTGGCCGACATGGACGAGCGGCTGGTAGCCATGGTCGCGCGGATCGTGGAGGCCTACGGCAAATACAGTTCCAGCCGCGGCCCTTCGTTCTCCTCCTACCAGGCGCTCAAGGCGATGGCCCTGGACGAGCTGGAGGGCAAGCTGCTGGCCGGACTGCTCGCCCCGTATGGCGACGAGCCCACTCCCACCCAGGAGCAGATCGCCAAAGCGCTTGCCGCGCAGCGGATCACCCAGCTGCGCAAAATGGTCGACGCCGAGACGAAACGGCGCACCGCCGAACAGCTGGGCCGCGATCACGTCCAGATGTACGGCATTCCACAGCTTTCCGAGAACGTCGAGTTCTTGCGGGCATCCGGCGAACAGCTGCGCCAGATGCAACGGGTGGTCGCCCCGCTGGCCCGCACCCTGGCCACCCGGCTGGCGGCGCGGCGCCGGCGCAGCCGCGCCGGGGTGATCGACCTGCGCAAGACGCTGCGCAAGTCGATGTCCACCGGCGGCGTGCCGATCGACGTGGTGCTGGCCAAACCGCGGCCGGCGCGACCGGAACTGGTGGTGCTGTGCGACGTGTCCGGCTCGGTTGCCGGATTCAGCCACTTCACCCTGCTGCTGGTACACGCTCTGCGCCAACAGTTCTCGCGGGTCCGGGTGTTCGCGTTCATCGACACCACCGACGAGGTGACTCACATGTTCGGGCCGGAGGCCGATCTGGCCGTGGCGATCCAGCGGATCACCCGGGAGGCCGGCGTGTTCAGCCGTGACGGGCACTCCGACTACGGCAACGCCTTCGCGTCGTTCGTGCAGGCGTTCCCCAACGTGCTGTCGCCGCGCAGCTCGCTGCTGGTGCTCGGCGACGGCCGCACCAACTACCGCAATCCGGAGACCGAGCTGCTGTCCCACATGGTGACGGCGAGCCGGCACGCGCACTGGCTCAATCCCGAGCCCAGGCATCTGTGGGGCAGCGGCGACTCGGCGGTGCCGCGCTACCAGGAGGTCATCACGATGCACGAATGCCGGTCGGCCAAGCAGCTGGCCGCGGTGATCGACCAGTTGCTGCCGGTCTAAGGGCGGTTCCCGCGTCGCCCAGCGTCACGCCAGCGTGGCGGGGAGGGCCGAGAGTCACGCCAGCGTGACCCCCGGCGGTGTTAGCCGGGGCCGCTGTGGCCGCTGTGACGAAATCGGGCCGGATCGCCGCCTCAAGTAAGCTGGCAAACCGTGCAAAAGCAGCTTCGCAGGCTCGGCGTGATGGGTGGGACGTTCGATCCCATCCATTACGGGCACCTGGTTGCCGCCAGCGAGGTCGCCGACCTGTTCGACCTCGACGAAGTCGTGTTCGTGCCCAGCGGTCAGCCCTGGCAGAAGGACCGCGAGGTTTCGGCCGCGGAGGACCGTTATCTGATGACGGTGATCGCCACCGCCTCCAACCCCCGCTTCTCGGTGAGCCGGGTCGACATCGACCGCGCCGGGCCCACCTACACCAAGGACACGCTGCGGGATCTGCAGGCCCTGAACCCGGATTCGCAGCTGTACTTCATCACCGGCGCCGATGCGCTCGCTTCCATCCTGTCGTGGCAGGGCTGGGCGGAGATGTTCGACTTGGCGCGGTTCGTCGGCGTCAGCCGGCCCGGATACGAGCTGCGGCGCGAACACATCACCGGCGTGCTGGGCGAGCTGGAAGACGATGTGCTGACGCTGGTCGAGATTCCGGCGCTGGCGATCTCGTCGACCGATTGCCGCCTGCGCGCCGAACAGCGTCGGCCCCTGTGGTACCTGATGCCCGACGGTGTCGTGCAATACGTCTCCAAGCGCCGGCTGTATCGCGCCGCTGAACCATCGAAGGACACCGTGAGCCGATCGAGCATGCCAGCCGGGAACAACCCATGACCGCCACCCCGGAAGCCATCGACATGGCGACGGTGGCTGCCGGCGCGGCCGCCTCGAAGCTGGCCGACGACGTCGTCGTGATCGACGTGTCGGGTCAGCTGGTCATCACCGACTGCTTCGTCATCGCCTCCGCGTCCAACGAACGACAGGTCAACGCCATCGTCGACGAGGTCGAGGAGAAGATGCGCAGGGCGGGCTACAAGCCGGCCCGACGGGAGGGCACCCGGGAGGGCCGCTGGACGCTGCTGGACTACCGCGACATCGTCGTGCACATCCAGCACCAGGACGACCGCGACTTCTACGCCCTGGACCGGTTGTGGGGCGACTGCCCGGTGGTGCCCGTGGATTTGGCCGAGGGCCCCGAGGATTCAGCGGACGCGCAATGACCATTCGTCGCCTGATCATGTTGCGGCACGGGCAAACCGAGTTCAACGCCGGCAGCCGGATGCAGGGCCAACTGGATTCCGAGCTCAGCGAGCTCGGGCGGGCCCAGGCGATCGCGGCCGCCGAGGTGCTCGGCAAGCTGCAGCCGCTGCTGATCGTGTCGTCGGACCTGCACCGCGCCTACGACACCGCCGTGCGGCTGGGGGAGCGGACCGGCCTGCCGATCCGGGTCGACCAGCGGTTGCGCGAGACCCATCTCGGGGACTGGCAGGGGTTGACCCATACCGAGGTCGACGCCCAGGCCCCCGGGGCCCGGCTGGCCTGGCGCGAGGACGCCACCTGGGCGCCGCATGGCGGCGAAAGCCGCGTCGACGTGGCCGCCCGCAGCGTGCCCTTGGTTGCCGAATTGGTCTCCGGCGAACCGGAATGGGGCGACCCCCAGCACGCCGACCGGCCCGTGGTGCTGGTGGCCCACGGCGGCCTGATCGCCGCGCTGTCGGCCGCGCTGCTGAAGCTCCCGGTCGCCAACTGGCCGGTGCTGGGCGGCATGGGCAATGCCAGCTGGGTGCAGCTTTCCGGCCATTCCGACGACGACGCGGCGGGTTTCGACGGCATCCGCTGGCGCCTCGACGTCTGGAACGCTTCGGCGCAGGTGTCCAACGATGTCCTCTGACGCCCGGCCCACGCTACTGATCTTCGCCGATTCCCTGGCCTACTACGGGCCCACCGGCGGCCTGCCCGCCGACGACCACCGGATCTGGCCGAATATCGTTGCCGCCAAACTGGGTTGGGACGTCGAACTCATCGGACGCATCGGCTGGACCTGCCGCGACATCTGGTGGGCGGCGACCCAGGACCCGCGCGCCTGGGCGGCGCTGCCCCGGGCGGGCGCCGTCATTTTCGCCACCGGCGGCATGGATTCGCTGCCGTCGGTGTTGCCGACCGCGTTGCGCGAGCTGATCCGCTACGTGCGCCCGCCGCGGTTGCGGCGCTGGGTCCGCGACGGATACGGCTGGCTGCAACCCCGGCTCTCGCCGGTGGCCCGGTCCGCGCTGCCGCCGCACCTCAGCGCCGAATACCTCGAACAGACCCGCGGGGCAATCGATTTCAACCGCCCCGGCATCCCGATCGTCGCGTCGCTGCCGTCGGTGCACATCGCCGACACGTACGGCCGGGCCCACCATGGCCGCGCGGGGACCGCGGCCGCGATCACCGAGTGGGCGCAAAGCCACGACGTTCCCCTGGTGGATCTCAAAGCCGCTGTCGCCGAACAAATCATGTCCGGGCGGGGAAATCCCGACGGCATCCACTGGAATTTCGAAGCCCATCAGGCGGTCGCCGAGCTGATGCTGAAGGCGCTGGCCGAGGCGGGCGTGGCGACGATGCAGTGGGGGCACCGCCCGCTTGCGGGGGACGCGCAGCGCCCGCTTGCGGGGGACGCGCAGCGCGATGAGAAGCCGCGCAATCAGGCGTTGCAAAAGGGACCAGTGGCGACCGATAAGCCACAATCGTGACCGTCGTGGTGGTGACCGACGCGTCGGCGCGCCTACCGGCCGACCTGCTGGACCGGTGGGCGATACGCGTTGTGCCGCTGCACATTCTGCTCGACGGAGTCGATCTGCGCGATGGTGTGGACGAGATCCCCGACGACGTCTACAAGCGCCATGCCACCACCGCGGCGGCCACGCCGGCCGAACTCGCCGACGCCTATCAGCAGGCGCTGGCCGACAGTGGCGGGGACGGCGTGGTGGCGGTGCACATTTCGTCCGGGTTGTCGGGGACCTGCGGCGCCGCCGAACGGACCGCCGCCGACCTGGACCCCCGCGTGCGGGTGGTCGACTCTAAGACCACCGCGATGGGCACCGGCTTCGCGGCGCTGGCCGCCGCGCGGGCCGCGGCCGCCGGCGGCGACCTCGACGCGGTCGCCGAGGCGGCGACCGTGGCCGCCCGGCACAGCCACGCGTTCATGGTCGTGCACCGGCTGGACAACCTGCGCCGCAGCGGGCGGATCGGCGGGGCCACCGCGTGGCTGGGCACCGCGCTGTCGCTCAAGCCGGTGCTGCGCATCGACGACGGCAAACTCGTTCTGGCGCAACGGGTGCGCACAGTCAGTCACGCGACGGAGGCGATGGTCGACCGGGTCTGCGAGGCGGCCGGCGACAGCGCGTGCGCGCTGGCGGTGCATCACGTCGCCAACCCGGACGGTGCCAAGGAGGTGACGGCGACGCTGGCGCGGCGGTTACCCGCCTGCGAGCCGGCGATCATCACCGGATTGGGGCCGGTGCTGGCGTTGCACGTCGGCGCGGGAGCCGTCGCGGTCGTCGTGCAGCCGCCGACTTAAGCCGGCACCGCGCGCCGCGCGTTGTCCCCGCGCGGGTGCACCACCTGCGGCCACCAGAACCAACGGCCCAGCAGCGTCGCGATCGACGGCATCAGCAACGTCCGCACGACGAGCGTGTCGAGCAGCAGACCGATGCACACCGTCGACCCGAACTGCCCCAGCACCCGCAAGTCGCTGCCCAACATGGCAGCCATGGTGAACGCGAACACCAGACCCGCCGCGGTCACCACCCCACCGGTACCCGCCATAGAGCGGATGATTCCCGTCTTGAGGCCGGCATGGATCTCCTCTTTGAACCGGGAGACCAGTAGGAGGTTGTAGTCGGATCCGACGGCCAGCAGGATGATCACGGACAGTGCCATCACGATCCAGTGGATCCTGATGCCGAACAGGTCCTGCCAAATCAGCACGGACAGACCGAACGACGCCGCGATCGAGCTGGCCGCGGTGCCGACGATCACCAACGCGGCCACCACGCTGCGGGTGAGCAGCAGCATGATGATGAAGATCAGCGTCAGGGCGGACACCACGGCGATCATCAGGTCGTACTTCTCGCCGTCGGCCATGTCCTTGAACGTCGCGGCGGTTCCGCCCAGATAGACCCGGGCGTCGGACAGCGACGATTGCTTCAGACCCTCCTGCGCCGCCGTGCGTTCGGCGTCGACTTGCGCAATGCCCTCCGGCGACATCGGATCACCCTGATGCGTGATGAAGAACCGCGCCGATTTACCGTCCGGCGACAAGAACATTCGAAGGCCGGTCTGGAAGTCCGGGTTGTCGAAGGCCTCGGGCGGCAGGTAGAAGAAGTCGTCGTTCTTCGATGCGTCGAAGCTTTGACCCATCACGATCGCGGTGTTGCTCATCGCCTCCATCTGGTCGATCATCGCCTTGAACGTCTGATACAGGGTCAAGGTGATGCCCCGGGTCGTCTTCAGCGTGTTGATCAGCGTCGGAAACAACTCGGTCAGGTCGCGTGAGGCCTTCGCGGTGTGCTCGATATCGGTTGTCAGGTAATGGAATTGCTCGGCGAGCTGATCGAATCCGTCGAACGTGTCGAACAGCGACCGCAACCCGATGCACAACGGAATGTCGTAGCAGTGCCGCTCCCAGTAGAAGTAGGAGCGCACGGGCCGGAAGGTGTCGTCGAAGTCCGCGATGTGGTCGCGCAGGGTATCGGTGATCTGCGACGTCACCGCCGTGGTCTTGGCGCTGTCCTCGGCGGCGTTGGCCAGGTCTTTGGACACCTCGTACTGGCGCTGCGTCGTCTCGATCTGGGTCTGCAGGTCGTCGGCCATCCGCAGAATGTCGGCGATGCGTTCCTTGAGGAAGCCCATGTTCTGCATCGTCGTCTGGCTTTGGATGCTGTTCTGGAACGGAATCGAGCTGTGCTGAATCGGGATGCCCAGCGGCCGGGTGATGTCCTGCACCATGGCGATGCCGAGCGTGCGCATCTCGTTCTTGGCGACCCGGTCCAAAACCAGCATGTCGGCCGGGTTCCGCATGTCGTGGTCGGATTCGACCATCAACAGGTCGGGATTCATCCGTGCCTCCGAGAAGTGCCGGTTCGCGGCCTCTTGTCCTTGATTGGACGGCGCGGACAACGGCAGGTAATGGCGGTCGTTGTAGCTCGTGTGAAAGCTCGGCAGGGCGATCATGCCGACCAGCACGACCGCGGCGCTCACGGCCAAAACCGGTGCCGGCCAACGTACTACGGCGGTACCCACCCGGCGCCACAGCCGGCCACGCTTGGCCTGCCTCTCGAACAGGTGGAAGCGGCTGCCGACGAAGACCACCGCGGGCCCCAGCGTGACGCCGGCCAGCACCACGACGATCATGCCGATCGCCACGGGCGCGCCCATGGTGTTGAACCACGGTAGCCGCGAAAAGCTGAGGCAATAGGTCGCGCCCGCAATCGTCAGGCCCGAACCCAAGACGACCGGGGCGACGCCCTTGAAGGTGGTGTAGTACGCGGTTTCTCGGTCTTCGCCCGCGGCCAACGCCTCCTGATAGCGACCGATCAGGAAGATGCCGTAGTCCGTCCCGGCGGCGATCGCCAACATGGTGAGGATGTTGGCGGCGAACGTGGTGAGCCCGAATGCGTTGTGGTACGCCAGGACGGCGACGACCCCCCGCGAACACGCCAGCGCGACAAAGGTCATGAACAGCTGCACCAGCGTCGTCACGATGGACCGGTACACCAGCAGCAACATGATCGCGATGGCGCCCAGGGTGAACAGCGTGATCTTGGCCAGGCTGGCGTTACCGATGATGTGCATATCGTCGGACAGCGCGGCAGGGCCCGTGACGTAGGCCTTCACGCCGGGCGGCGCCTTGTTCTCCTCGATCACCTTGCGGACGGAATCCACGGACTCGTTGGCCAGCGTGGTGCCCTGGTTGCCGGCGAGGTTCACCTGCACATAGGCGCTCTTGGCGTCGGCGCTCTGCGCACCCGCGGCCGTCAGCCGGTCGCCCCAGAAGTCCTGAATGTGCTGAATGTGCTTGGGATCCTGGCGGAGTTGCCGAATCAGCTTGTCGTAGTACTGGTGCGCGTCGGTGCCGAGCGGTTGCTGGCCCTCCAACACGATCATCACCGTGCTGTTGGAGTCGAATTCGTGGAAGTTGTGGCCCAGGCGCATCATCGCCTTCATCGACGGCGCGTCCAGCGGTGTCATCGGCGCCGAGTGGGCCTCACCGACTTTTTCCAGTGTCGGAACGATGACGTTCACGAGGACCGTCACGAACAACCAAACCAGGATGATCGGCACCGCGAAGATGCGGATCGCATGTGGCAGGTACGGGCGGTGACCCCGCTCGGCCTTGGACAGGCCCTTGGTGTTGATCGGGCCGGTGTCGGCCGCGCTCAGGTCGCGTTGGGTTTCGTTGCTCGCGTTGCTCATGCGGACTTCACCAGGCAGAAGGTCTGCGCGTTGTGGCCGTCGGAACTCCGCTGTTCGCGCACGACGCCGTCCACCGTGATCTTGCAGGTGATCTCGCCGCTGTCGCTCTGCGCCATGATGTTGGCGCTGACCGACGGCAACGTCGTCGAGATGGTGGTCGACCACGGCAGCGGCGCGGCGTTCACCTGATGGGTGTTGGCGTTCTCGTCCCAGTAGTTGATGTTGGCGGTGGCGCCGGGCGGGCCGGTGATGTCGTACACCACGACCTTCGGGTTGAACTGCACGATTTCGATCCCCTTGCCGGCGTTCGCGTTGAGGTCCTGCGAGCCGAAGATCTTGTGAAGCCGCGACACGATCAATGCCGAAACGGCCAGGACGACCACCAAAACCAGGGGTATCCACGCCCGCTTGAGCGCACGGGTCACGGTGGGAGTACGTGGACCCGAGCCTGGACTAGCCACCACCTGACCGCCTTCCGCTTGCCCGCCGTCCGGGCATTGCCGCAAAGCTCACCTATGTCGTCGACGACACCGCTGTCTTTTCGACTATTTGCTCAGCTAAGCACTGTAAACCTTAGTGCACGCAAGCGTTCCTCCGGGGCCCTTCGATGTGGCGAACGGCATACGCGCCTACCCCGCCACGCGTCCCGTGACCGGCGGTAAGTCGGCAAGGGTGACGATCCCGGGCTCGGCGGCCACCACGGCCGGGACCGCGTTGGTGACCGGCATCGCGGTGTAGATCATGCCCAAGCCCATGAACCCCGGTTCGGTCCAATCCTTGGGTGGCAGGCAGTGCAGCACCGTGCGCATGTTGGGCAGCCCGAACACCTGGATGACGTGGCCGTGCTCCAGCGGTTTGGGCGGGGTCACGTGAGAGCCCATGGTCCAGTTGAACCCGACGCTGACCACGTTGCGGTCGCCCACCCAGCCCCGGTGGTAGCCATAGACGCCGCCGACGGTTCCCGCGGGAATGGTCATGAAGCCCAGATCGGAATCACCGGTGGCGGCGGTGAAGGTCACGTCGAAGGTCATCCGGTCCAGCTTCGCCCCGATCGCGTCGGCCATCATGGCGGCCGATTCGGCGAAGACCTCGCTTTCGCGGCGCACGCTTTCCGCGAGGCCAGGCGTATCGGGATCCTGCGAAAAGCCCATCGCCGTCTGGGTTTCCGCCGATTCGTACGTCGAGCAGTCCACCGACTCGGTGATGCGGATTTCGTCGACGCGTTCACAGGCGCCGGACAGCACCATGCCCACCATGTTCGTCATGCCCGGGTGCGCCCCGCTGCCGAAGATCGTCGAACCGCCTCGCTTGCAGGCGTCCGCGATGCGTTCGCGGTCCTCGGGCGTCTGCTTGCCGCCGGTGATCCAGGCCGCGCTGGAGCAGACGTTGACGCCCGATTCCAGCAACCGCACCAGTTCATCGACGTTCGGCCACAAGGGGTTATAGCAACAGGCGTCGGGGCCCAGGGCGAGCAGCGCGTCGATGTCGTTGGTCGCCCGCACGCCGGTCGGTTCCGGCCAGCCGGCCAGTTCGGCGGCGTCGACCCCGACCTTGTCCGCCCCGTGTGCGTACACCCCGACCAGCTCCATGTCTCCCCTGCCGATGATCGCGTGCAGCGAGCGCCGCCCGATGTTTCCGGTGGTCCACTGGATCACCTTGAGCGGGCGGTCCATCGGGGGCTTGCTCATCGCGTCTCCTTTGACGGGTGGGGGATTCAGTCGCTGATATCGAAGCCGGCTATGACCTTGGTCGGGCGCAGCCGCACCACCAGTTCACCGGGGACGGCGTTGCGGCGGCCGAACTCCTCGGCGCGCTCGGCGCCCATGTACCGCGCGCCGGTCCGCGTCGCCACGTCCAGCACGTCGGCCGGCTCCTCGCCGAGCGCGACGACGCCCTGTACCTGAACGAACGAATACGGCGGATGGGGATCGTCGACGCAGATCACCGTGCGCGGATCACGGGCCAGGGCACGGCCTTTCGACGTGTCGCGGCCGGTGGTGAACGCCAGTTGGTCGCCGTCGACCACGAACCACACCGGCGCCACCAGTGGCCGCCCGTCGGCCGCGACGTAGCCCAGCATCCCGGTGCGGGTGCCCGCTGACAGGAACTCGACGACTCTTTGCGAGAGCTTGGCGGCCTCGGCCATCGGCTATAGCCGGGCCAGGTCGTAGTCGCCGAGGTGGTCGATGAGGTTGTGCAAGTGGTCGCCGGAGGTGCCCAGGGTGTGCTCGATCGCGGTGAGCCGGGCCGCATAGTGCGCCACCGGATATTCCGCGGTCACCCCGATCCCGCCGTGCAGCTGGATCGACTCCTGCGCGATGTGCCGGCCCGAGCGGCCGATCTGCAGCTTGGCGCGCGACGCGATCAGCGGGTCGAGGTTGCCGTCCGCGATGGACATCGACGCGTACAGGCTCATGCTGCGCGCCAATTCCAGCGACACGTACATGTCGGCGGCCCGCTGGGTGAGCGCCTGAAACTTGTTCAGTGTGACGCCGAACTGCTTGCGGCTCTTCAGGTAATCGGTGGTCAGCCGCAGCGCCTCCGCCATCGCCCCGAGGGCCTCGGCGCACAGCCCGGCCTGGATGCGGACGATGGCGTCGCGGATGGCAGGGGAGGCGTCGACCGCCTCGCCCAGGGGTTCGGCGGGGGTGGCGTCCAGGTCGACCTGCGCGCCACGCTGTCCGTCGAATGTCCGGTAGGGGTGCCGGGTCGGCGCTTCCGCGTCGACCAGGAACAGGCCGGTGCCGCCGTCGGGCAAGGCGGCGCTCACCACCAACGTGTCGGCGCAGTCACCGGCCAGCACCGGGTTCTTGCTGCCGGTCAACGCCCACGAATCTCCTTGCCGCACAGCCTTGGTGACCACGCCCTCGGTCGCCTTGCGGTGGCCGGGCTCCAGGTGGGCGAAGGCGAGCAGCCGCTGGCCGGCCGCGACCTCGTCGAGCTGTTCCTTCTGGGCGTCGGTGCCCAGCTCGGCGATCAGCGCACCCGGCGCCAGCGCGGCGTGCAGGATCGGTTCGGGGGCCAGCCGGCGTCCCGCCTCGGCGAGCACGACCATGATCTCGATCTGGCCCGCCTCGTCCGGGTCGAAGCCGAGCCCGAGGATTCCGGTGTCGGCGAGCTGGCTCCACACCTCGCGGCTCCAGCCCAGATCGGTGCCGATCACCTTGTTGCGGCTCTCCGGGTCGTAGCTGCGCGACAGCAGATCGCGGGTGGTGTCGCGGAGCAGGGTCTGCTCGTCGGTCAACTGAAAGTCCATGGCAGCCTCACAATCCCAGGATGGTCGACGAGATGATGTTGCGCTGAACCTCGTTGCTGCCGCCGTAGATCGACGTCTTGCGGTAGTTGAGGTAGTGCGGCGCACTGTGTTGCGCCCAGGCCGGGGACGCGATGCCCTCGCCGTCGGCGGGCAGGGCGTCGGGGCCCGCCACCTCGACGAGCAGTTCGGTGGCCACCTGCTGCAGCTGGCTGCCGCGGAGTTTGAGCACCGACGACGCCGGGTTGGGCTGGCCGTTCGCGGAATCGGTGACCACCCGCGACTGCGTGAGTTCCAGTGCCAGCAGCTCGTTTTCGGCCTCGGCCAGCCGGGCGGCGAACAGGGGATCGGCGAGCAGCCCGGTCTCGGCGGCGTGCCTCTTCACCTCGGCGAGGCGCACCTTGGTCCGACCCACACCGGCGATGCCGGTGCGCTCGTTGCCCAACAGGAACTTCGCGTAGGTCCAGCCCTTGTTTTCTTCTCCGACAAGCTGATTGGCGGGCACGCGGACGTCTTCGAAGAAGATCTCGTTCACCTCGTGGCCGCCGTCGATCGTCTTGATGGGCCGTAGGGTGATGCCCGGCGTGTTCATGTCGAAGAGCAGGAACGAGATGCCGGCCTGACGCTTGGGCGCCTGCGGGTCGGTGCGCACCAGGCAGAAGATCCAGTCCGCGTACTGGCCCAAGGTGGTCCAGGTTTTCTGGCCGTTGACGACGTAGCTGTCACCGTCGCGGACCGCGGTGGTGCGCAGCGACGCCAGGTCCGAACCGGCTTCCGGCTCGGAGAACCCCTGGCACCACCAGATGTCGAGGCTGGCGGTGGGCGGCAGGAAGCGTTGTTTGATCTCCTCCGAACCGAATTCGGCGATCACCGGCCCCACCATTTTGGTGTTGAAGTTCAGCGGCTCCGGGACGCACGCCAGTTGCATCTCGTCGGCCCAGATCTGGTGCTGGGTGGCCGTCCAATCCTTGCCGCCCCATTCGACCGGCCAATTCGGCACCGCCAGACCGTGTTCGTGCAGGATCTTGTGGCTGGTGACGATGTCGTCGCGGTTCACCTCCGCCGAGCCCCGGCGCACCCGATCGCGCACCTCTTCGGGAATCTTGGTGGTGTAGATGGTGCGAAGTTCGTCGCGGAATGCGGCTTCCTCCGGTGTGAGCGCCAGTTGCACGGCGGCCTCCTGTCGTCTGGGGTGAACGTGGCTACCAGCTGGCTGGCGATGCGTTCGTGGTTCCATATTGACCCATCCCGCGGAGCGGTTGTGCACAGCCTCGGTTTAATCCCCAGTGGGCGCCGCGGCGCGGCCGCGCGGGGCCGATCCGGCGGCCGGCGCGCCTACGGTCGCGGCATGCGAATCGAACTTCCCGGCGAGCGTCTGCAGCGGCGGCTGGGCGCCGAAGCCGACACCGAGGCCGACGGTGCGACGTCACTACAGGACGCCGCGGACGAGGACCAGAATTCGCTGCTGCCGCGCTGGCTGCCCGACGCAGCCCGGGATCGGGGCTGGGCGGCCAGGCTGCGCGCCGACCCGGGACGCGCGGGTGCCATCGGGCTGGCGATCGTGGCGGCGCTGGCCGTCCTCGTCACGGTGTTCACGCTGCTGCACGACCGGCCGACGCCGGTGATGTCGGCCAAACTGCCGCCGGTGGACAAGGCGGCGACGGCCGGCCCCAAGTCCTCGGCGAGCCCCAGCCCGGGCCCGGAGCGGCCCGTGGTGGTGAGCGTGGTGGGTCTGGTGCACACCCCCGGCTTGGTCACCCTGGCGCCCGGCGCGCGGGTCGCCGACGCGCTGCAGGCCGCGGGGGGTGCGGTGAACGGGGCGGACACCATCGGGCTGAACATGGCGCGCCCGCTCGGCGACGGCGAGCAGATCGTCGTCGGGCTGGCTCCCGTGCCCGGGCAGCCGGCGGCGTTGGGGAGTTCGGTGGCATCCGCGTCGACGCCGACGTCGAAGCCGGCGCCGCCGCGGTCCGGAACGGCCCGCCCGAAGCCGGGCGAGGTGCTCGACCTCAACACCGCGACCGCCGAGGACTTGGACGCCCTGCCCGGCGTCGGACCCGTCACGGCCGCCGCGATCGTCGCCTGGCGGCAGGCCAACGGCAAGTTCACCACCGTCGACCAGCTCGCCGATGTCGACGGCATCGGCCCGGCGCGACTGGAGAGGTTGCGCGCGCTGGTCCGTGTCTGACGCCGAAGGGCCGGCCGGCCTCGCCGACTCGGGCGCGACCCGCCTCGATGCGCGCCTGGTGCCCGCGGCGCTCACCTGTTGGCTGGTGACCGCCGCCGGCATCTGGTGGCCGATCGGCCGGACGGTGGCGGCGTGCTGCCTGGTGTTGCTCGCGGCCTCGGGCGCGCTGGCCTGCCGGGCCGGCGAGGCCGGGCGGTTGCGGGCGATGGCCGCCGGCCTGGCCGCGGTCGGGGTGGTCGGCGCGGGATTCGGGTTCGCGGTCGCGTTGCGCGCCGAAGCGGTCGATCGGCACCCGATCACCGCGGCCTTCGGCACCGCGGCCCCGGTCACGCTCACCCCGACCGAGAGCCCGGTCCCGCTGGGTCGCGGCCGGCTGATGTTTCGCGCCACGCTGCAGCGCCTGCGCGACGCGCCGACCTCCGGCCGGGTGGTCGTTTTCGTGCGGGCGTCGGACTTCGACTCGGAAACCGACGGGCCGGTGGTGGGCCGGCCGATGCGGTTCACCGCACGAATCGGCCATCCGACCCGCCGCGACCTCACCGTCGCGGTGCTCAACGCCTCGGGCCACCCGACCGTGGGCACCGCGAGCGCCGTGCAGCGCGCCGCGCACGCGGTGCGCGGCCGGTTCGCCGCCGCCGTCCGTGGCGCGCTGCCCGCCGAGCAGGCGGCCATGCTGCCCGCCCTGGTCCTGGGCGACACCTCGGCGGTCACCGCCGAGACCGAGCGTGACTTTCGCGCGGCCGGCATGACGCACCTGATGGCGGTGTCGGGCGCCAACGTGACCATCGTGTGCGCGGCCGTCCTGTTCTCGGCGCGCGTGATCGGCCCGCGGGCCGCCGTCGTCCTCGCCGGCGTCACGCTCGCCGCGTTCGTCGTCGTCGTGCAACCGACGGCGAGCGTGTTGCGGGCGGCGGTGATGGGCGCCATCGCGCTGCTGGGGATGCTGTCTTCCCGTCGGCGCCAGGCCATGCCGGCGCTGTGCGCCGCGGTGCTGGGATTGCTGGCGGTGGCCCCGCAGCTGGCCGTGGATGTGGGTTTCGCGCTGTCGGTGGTGGCGACGGCCGCGCTGGTCGTCATCGCGCCCCGCTGGTCGCGCCGCCTGGCGGCCAGGGGCTGCCCCAAACCGTTGGCCGACGCGCTGGCGATCGCCGCCGCCGCGCACGTGGTGACCGCCCCGCTGGTGGCGGGCATCTCCGGGCGGCTCAGCCTGGTGGCGATCGCCGCCAACCTCGCGGCCGCACCGGTGATAGCGCCGATCACCGTGCTGGGCAGCGCGGCCGCCGTGCTGAGCGTGGCGTGGCCGTCCGGCGCCCAGCTGTTGGTCCGCTTCAGCGGGCCCGAAGTGTGGTGGGTGGTGCACGTGGCGCGGTGGTCGGCCGGCGCGCCCGCGGCGACGGTGCCGGTTCCTGCCGGGGCACCGGGCGTCCTGCTGGTGGCCGGGGCGACCGCTGCGATCGTCGTGCTGGTCGCGCGGCTGCGCGGCCGGCGCTGGTTCGGCCGGGCGGTCGGCCTGGCCGCGCTCTGTGTGCTGGCGTGGTGGTTGTCGGAGCTGTTGGATCCCCGAGCGGCGTAGTCGGTGCCTCGTGACACCATCGTGGGGTGAGCGAGGTTTCGCCGTTGCACCTGGTCCTCGGAGACGAGGAGCTGCTGGTCGAGCGGGCGGTGGCCGACGTGTTGCGGTCGGCGCGCAAGCGGGCCGGCATCGAGGACGTTCCCGTCAGCCGGATGCGGGCGGGTGACGTCAGCACCTACGAACTCGCCGAACTGCTGAGTCCGTCGCTGTTCGGCGACGAGCGGATCGTCGTGCTGGAGGCCGCCGGGGAGGCGGGCAAGGAGGCGGCCGCGGTGATCACCTCGGCCGCGGCCGACGTCCCGCTGGGCACCATGCTGGTGGTGGTGCATTCGGGCGGCGGGCGGGCCAAGGCGCTGGCCACCGAGCTGCAGTCACTCGGCGCCGTCGTGCACCCGTGCGCGCGCATCACCAAGGCCAGCGAGCGGATCGATTTCGTCCGCAAGGAGTTCCGCGCGCTGAAGGTCAAGGTCGACGAGGACACGGTGACCGCCATGCTGGACGCGGTCGGCTCCGACGTGCGCGAGCTGGCGGCCGCCTGCTCGCAACTGGTTGCCGACACGGGCGGGGTGGTCAATCCGGCGGCGGTGCGCCGCTACCACAGCGGCAAGGCCGAGGTGAAGGGGTTCGACATCGCGGACAAGGCGGTGGCCGGCGACGTAGCGGGCGCCGCGGAGGCGCTGCGGTGGGCGATGCTGCGCGGGGAGCCGCTGGTGGTGTTGGCCGACGCGCTGGCCGAGGCGATCCACACGATCGGCCGGGTCGGACCGCTGTCGGGGGATCCCTACCGGCTGGCGTCGCAGCTGGGCATGCCGCCCTGGCGGGTGCAGAAGGCCCAGAAGCAGGCGCGGTATTGGTCGCGCGACAGCGTGGCGGCCGCGATGAAGGTGGTGGCGACGCTCAACGCCAACGTCAAGGGGGCCGTCGCGGACGCCGACTTCGCGCTGGAAGCGGCGGTCAGAAAGGTCGCCGAGCTGGCCGCCAACCGGAACCGATGAGCGGCGGGGCTCAGAGCTTGTTGAGCGCTCGGGCCAGGGCCGACTTCTTGTTGGCCGCCTGATTCTTGTGGATCACGCCCTTGCTGGCCGCCTTGTCCAGCTTGCGGTTGGTCGACGCGAGCAACTCCGTGGCCTTCTCTTTGTCGCCGGCATGGGTGGCCTCGCGAAACGCGCGAACGGCGGTGCGAAGCGACGACTTCACCGACTTGTTGCGCAGGCGAGCGCGCTCGTTGGTGCGATTGCGCTTCTGCTGCGACTTGATGTTGGCCACGCTTGTAGTTCCTTCTTCGAATCGACGTTTGGCTTGGGGCGCCGGATACCACCACGGCGACTGCCCAGGTTATCAGTCGGTTACGTTTTCTCCCAAAACGGGAACCCGTGGCCTGCCATAACGTCAATTTGAGGCAGCATCTTAAAAGTGAGTCTTCCTAGCCAGCTCGAGGAAACCAGGCGGGGGTTACGCGCCGCGCGCGCTGAGCGCATCTTCGGCGGCTACAACACGTCGTCGGACGTCTATTCGATGGCCTTTGACGAGATGTTCGACGGCCAGGGCGGCGTGCGGGGACCGTACAAGGGCATCTACGCCGAGCTCGCGCCGTCGGACGCCTCGGAGCTCAAGGCCCGCGCCGAAGCGCTCGGCCGCGCGTTCATCGACCAGGGCATCACGTTCTCGCTGTCGGGCCAGGAGCGGCCCTTCCCGCTCGACCTGGTGCCCCGGGTGATCTCGGCCGCCGAGTGGAGCCGGTTGGAGCGCGGCATCATCCAGCGGGTCAAGGCCCTGGAGATGTATCTCGACGACATCTACGGCGACCAGGAGATCCTCAACGACGACATCATCCCGCGTCGGCTGATCACGTCCTGCGAGCATTTCCACCGCCAGGCCGTCGGCATCGTCCCGCCCAACGGCGTGCGCATCCACGTCGCCGGCATCGACCTGATCCGCGACGAGAAGGGCAACTTCCGCGTCCTCGAGGACAACCTGCGCTCGCCGTCGGGCGTGTCCTACGTCATGGAGAACCGGCGCACCATGGCGCGGGTGTTCCCGAATCTGTTCGCCACCCACCGGGTGCGGGCGGTCGACGACTACGCGGCCCACCTGCTGCGTGCGCTGCGCAACTCGGCGGCGACCAACGAGGCCGACCCGACGGTGGTGGTGCTGACCCCGGGGGTGTACAACTCCGCCTACTTCGAGCACTCGCTGCTGGCCCGCCAGATGGGCGTCGAGTTGGTCGAGGGTCGCGACCTGTTCTGCCGGGACAACCAGGTCTACATGCGGACCACCGAGGGCGAGGTTCAGGTCGACGTCATCTACCGGCGCATCGACGACGCCTTCCTGGATCCCCTGCAATTCCGGGCCGACTCGGTGCTGGGGGTGGCCGGCCTGGTCAACGCCGCGCGCGCCGGCAACGTCGTCGTCTCCAGCGCCATCGGCAACGGGGTGGGCGACGACAAGCTTGTCTACACCTATGTGCCGACCATGATCGAGTACTACCTGGGCGAGAAGCCGCTGCTGGCCAACGTCGAGACGTACCGGTGCTGGCTCGACGACGAACGCGAAGAAGTGCTGGACCGGATCGACGAGTTGGTCCTCAAGCCGGTGGAGGGCTCCGGCGGTTACGGCATCGTGTTCGGGCCGGAAGCGACCGACAAGGAGTTGGCCACCGTCGCCAAGAAGGTTCGCGACGATCCGCGCAGCTGGATCGCCCAGCCGATGATGGAACTGTCGACCGTGCCGACGCAGATCGGCAACACGCTGGCGCCCCGCTACGTCGACCTGCGGCCGTTCGCCGTCAACGACGGCGAAGACGTGTGGGTGCTGCCCGGCGGGCTCACCCGGGTCGCCCTCGTCGAGGGCTCGAGGGTGGTCAATTCCAGCCAGGGCGGGGGCTCGAAGGACACCTGGGTGCTGGCGTCGCGCACCTCGGCCGGTGAGCACGAACTCGGCGCGGCGGAGGTCGTGCGCTCGCTGCCGGAGTCCATCGCCGACCCGGCGTCCGACGGCGCGCCGCGGCTGAGGCAAACACAGTCGCAACCCACGGAATCGCCGCAGGAACAGCAGCTGCAGCAGCAACAGCGACGGGCGAAGCGCCGTGCTGGCCCGTAACGCCGAGGCGCTGTTCTGGATCGGCCGCTACGTCGAGCGAGCCGACGACACCGCGCGCATTCTCGACGTCGTGCTGCACCAGCTGCTCGAGGATTCCAGCGTCGACCCCGACCAGGCGTCCCGGCTGCTGTTGCGGGTGCTGGGCATCGACCCCCCGACCCACGACCTCGACGTCTGGTCGCTGACCGACCTGGTGGCCTTCAGCAGCAACGCTTCGGGCGGCTCTTCGATCGTCGACGCGATCACGGCGGCGCGGGAAAACGCGAAGTCGGCGCGGGAAGTGACCTCGAGCGAGATCTGGGAGTGCCTCAACGGCACCTACCATGCCCTTGCCGAGCGCGAGCGCGCCGCGAAACGCCTTGGGCCCCATGAATTCCTGTCGTACATCGAGGGGCGGGCGGCGATGTTCGCCGGGCTGGCGGACTCGACGCTGTCCCGCGACGACGGCTACCGCTTCATGGTGCTGGGCCGCGCGATCGAGCGGGTCGACATGACGGTGCGGCTGTTGCTTTCCCGGGTGGGCGACAGCGCGTCGTCGCCGGCATGGGTGACGCTGCTGCGCTCCGCGGGCGCGCACGACACCTACCTGCGCACCTACCGCGGTGTCCTGGACGCCGGGCGGGTGGTCGAATTCATGTTGCTCGACCGGCTTTTCCCGCGTTCGGTGTTCTATTCGTTGCGGCTGGCCGAACACAACCTCGACGAACTGCTGCACAACCGGCAGAGCCGCATCGGGGCCACCGGGGAGGCGCAGCGGCTGCTCGGGCAGGCCCGCAGCGAACTGGAATTCGTTCAACCCGGCGTCCTGCTGGAGTCGCTGGAGGACCGCCTGGCCGGGCTGCAGCGAACCTGCCGCGACGTCGGAGAAGCGTTGTCGGTGCAGTACTTTCACGTCACCCCGTGGGTGGCGTGGTCGGACGCCGGCGACCGCGCCCCGTTGGTCAGCAGGGCGGGGGACAACTGATGTGGCGGCTGCGGGTGGTGCACACCACCGGATACGCGTACCAGTCGGCGGTGACCGCGTCCTACAACGAGGCGCGGTTGACCCCGCGGTCGAACACCCGGCAGAACGTCATCCTCAATCGCGTCGAAACGATCCCCGCCACCCGCTCCTATCGCTACATCGACTACTGGGGCACCGCGGTGACGGCGTTCGACCTGCACGCGCCGCACACCGACCTCACGGTGACGTCGTCGTCGGTGGTCGAGACCGAGCGGCCCGAACCGCCGGTGACCGACGTCGGCTGGAGCGACCTGCGCTCGGCGGCGGTGATCGACCGGTTCGACGAATTGCTCCGCCCCACCGAGCACACCCCGGCGAGCAAAAAGGTTGCCTCCGTGGCCAAGAGGATCGCCAAGTCGCACCAGCCCGCCGAGGCCGTCGTCGCCGCGGCCCAGTGGGTGCGCGAGCAGCTGGAATACCTGCCCGGAACCACCAGCGTGCACTCCTCGGGCCTGGACGCGTTGAACGCGGGCAAGGGCGTCTGCCAGGACTTCGTGCACCTGTCGCTGATGTTGTTGCGCGCCATGGGAATTCCCGCCTACTACGCGTCGGGTTACCTGCATCCCAAGGAGCACGCCGTCGTCGGGGACACCGTGGACGGGCGCAGCCATGCCTGGATCCAGGCGTGGACCGGCGGGTGGTGGGGCTACGACCCCACCAATGAAACCGAGCTCTCCGAGCAATACGTCAGCGTGGGCGCCGGCCGTGACTACACCGACGTCCCCCCGCTGAAGGGGATCTACTCCGGTGAGGGCGCGACCGATCTGGACGTCGTGGTGGAGGTGACCCGGCTGGCTTAGCCGCCGAGGCCGCGCGGGCATAGCGTGCACCCATGACCGAACGCCGGCGCGGTGGTCCCTCGCTGCTGCTGCTCTCGTTGCTGTGCGCGGCGCTGCTCTTCGGTGGAATCGCCGCCGGGGTGGCGCTGGGCGGCGTGATGCCGCTGCCGTACGGCCCGGTGGCCGCCGTGGCGGCCTACGTCCGCGCGCAGCCGGTTGCCGTGCGGGTCATGGCCGTTGCGACGTTCGCGTCGTCGGTCCCGTTGGCGATCTACGCGGCGACGGTCAGCGCCCGGCTGCGCCGGCTCGGGGCCGCCGGATCGGCGCCCGCGATCGCGCTCACCGGAGGCATTCTGGCGGCCGGCGGGCTGGCGCTGTGCGGGTTGCTGGCCTGGCCGCTGTCGTGGCCCGACGTCGCCGCGGATACGACGTTGGTGCGGGCGCTGTACCTGCTGGTGTTTCTGGTCGGCGGGCCGGGGCACATCGTGGCCCTCGGCGTGCTGGTCGGCGCGATGGCGGTGGCTTGCCGGAACTTGGGCGTGCTGCGCCGGCCGATCGCCTGGGCCGGCCTGGGCGCCGCGGTCCTCGCCGGGGCGGCGACGGGAGTGTTGGCCTGGCCCGAGCTCGGTGTGATCCTGCCGGTCGCCCGGGTGCTCGCGCTGTCCTGGCTGGTGCTGGCGGGCGCGCTGTTGCCGTTGCCGCGCAACGACATTCGGCAATGACCGTTATGGGGTCCCGATTTCGACGCGGTGCAGGTCGTCGCCGAGCTCGATCCGCCCGCCGAAGCGCGCGGCCGCCAACGCCCGCCACTGTTCTTCCTGGCCCGGCACCAGCGCCGGCACGTAGTGGGTCATGACGAGGGTGCCCACCCCGGCGCGGGCCGCGGTCGTCGCCGCTTCCTCGACCGACGAGTGGTAGTCGCAGATGTCCTGGAGCCGCTGCTGCGGGATGTTGGCGACGATGTCCTTGCGGATCACGGTGTGCACCAGCGCGCCGGCGCCGACCGCCAGCTCGTCAAGCCCCGCGCAGGGCACGGTGTCGCCGGCGAGCACCACCGACGCCGCCCCGTAGTCGACCCGGAACCCGATGGTCGGCGCGACCGGCCGGTGGTCGGTGGGCGCGACGCGGATCGCCACGCCCTCGCGGTCCCACACCGGTCCTTCGGTGCATTCGTGCACCTCGACGGCCGGCGGGGCGTTCAGGTCGGCATGATGCGCGATCCGGTACTCGATGTCGTGGCGGAACGCGTGCAGCGTCGCCTCCACCGTCTCCGCGATCCCGGGCGGGCCGATGATCGGCAGCGGCGCGGGGTCCGGCGCGAACGTGCTGATCCACCGGGTGATCAGCAGGTCACCGAGGTCACCGATGTGGTCGCTGTGCAGGTGGGTGATCAGCAGCGCCGACAGCCCGGCGGCGCCCACGCCCACCGCCGCGGCGCGCTGCAACACGCCCCGCCCGCAATCCACCAGGAACACCTGTCCGCCCGCCCGCACCAGCGTCGACGGCCCGGCGCGGTTCGGGTCGGGTATCGGGCTCCCGGTCCCGAGCAGGGTGATCTCGATCATGGCCCCCATCTTGCAAGCCGGGGCGCGCCGCGGTGGCCCAAACGCGGGAACCGTGGTTTCGGACTACGGCGTCAGGGTATGGACACGGATCGGCTACCGGTTCTCGTCGTGGCTTTTGCGCCGCGCGAGTTAGCCGTAGCCTGATGTGAAGCGGATCACAACCGGCTGGAGGCCAGATGCGGATAGCGGATGTCTTGCGGAACAAGGGCGCGGCGGTGGTGACCATCAACCCCGAGGCGACGGTGAAAGAGCTGCTCGCCGGCCTCGCCGAGCAGAACATCGGCGCCATGGTGGTGGTCGGCGACGAGGGTGTCGTCGGCATCGTCTCCGAGCGCGACGTCGTTCGCGAGCTGCACACCCACGGGGCCAGCGTGCTGTCGCGCCCGATCTCGAAGATCATGACCGCCAACGTCGCCACCTGCGCCAAGACCGACACGGTCGACTCGTTGAGCGTGCTGATGACCAAGAACCGGGTGCGCCACGTGCCGGTGCTCGACGGCAAGAAGCTGATTGGCATCGTCAGCATCGGCGACGTGGTGAAGACCCGCATGGAAGAGCTCGAGGCCGAGCAGCAGCAGCTGCACTCCTACATCACGCAGGGCTGATTGCCCGGCTCCTCAGCTGGCCGCGTTGCGGCCCGCATCGTCGCCGGGCGGGGCTGATTGCCCGGGCACTTCGCCGAACGTGCACTCTGGGCGAAGATTCGACCGATCTTCCGCCCTGATTTCACGT
>NZ_LZJX01000094.1:0-668 GCF_001667595.1 Mycobacterium sp. E2989
CCGTCCGGCGGCGGCGGTGGAGCGGGCGACCGATGCGTGCAGTCCGGCACGTAAATCAACACGCCGCCGACCATGGTCCAACCGATCGCGCACCCGGGCGGCAACTGCGGGCGAGTATCCGGTGCGCCGAAAAGCGCCGTGACCGTCGCCGCGATCATCACCGGGCCGATAAGGCGACGGGCGAAATTCGAGTCCGCCCGGCCCGAAGTTCGACGAATCACGGTTCGTCTGGCGGTGCATTCGCGGTCGGGCATGTAACTGTTCCACTCTGCTGGGAAGCCGATCCTCCAGTGTGAAATAGCCTGCGGCCGCCCGCAACTCGAAACGGCATTCGCCAGGGGCGGTTACGGCATTGCCGTCGAGGCCGTCGATGCGAAAGACTGTTCACGGCAACTCGACGAAAGAGAACCTAGTGAGCCGTAACCGTGCCGCCGCGGCGCCGCTCGTCGGCGCGGTCGTATTCGCGGCCGTCGCCTGCTCGGCGTCGACTGCCAAGCCCGCAGCGACCGGTTCAACCGCGGTCACCGCGTCCGCCACCCCCGCCGCGTCGAGAACCCTTGCGGCGGCGCCGAATCCACCCCTTGGCGCGCAGCCCCAGCTGGCGTCCGACCCGGCGCAAGTGGCCGACGACCTCGTCGCCGACGAACGCGCGCTGCGTGACCCGTCGA
>NZ_LZJX01000095.1:0-101510 GCF_001667595.1 Mycobacterium sp. E2989
GGGGGACCGGGCAACCTGCTCGGCGGCATGCCCCTGGCCGGCGTCGGCAGCGGCACCCACGCCGGTGCCGGCCCCCGCTACGGATTCCGCCCCACCGTCATGGCCCGACCCCCCTTCGCCGGATAACGGCTTTCGATCGTTCGAACGGGGGGTTAACAAAGTGGGTGCGCTCGGCGTTGAGAGCGGCCGGGGCCGACGCCTCGCGGAGGCGCGTCGCGAGCCCGTCCACCCGTTGCTGGCCGGCAGGGGGGAGATAATGGGCAATGAGATTTTTAGCGGGCCTGCCCTGGGAAAGCGCCGCGCGAGAGGCCTACCAGCACCTTTGGGACGCGGGACGGTCACGGTTTGCTGTGACCATGGTGTAAGGTGCTGCGCTCCCGCCCAGACGCTGTTACTGTGGCGTTACCAAAAATGAATTCGTCGTACTGCCACGTGAACAGTTGCAAACAGGCGGCTTCCGGAAGCGCTTCAGGGGCCGCCGTCATCTAGTCTCTGCAGAGTCGGGGATTGATCTTAGGAGGGAACCAAGTATGTCGTTCGTGACCACACAGCCCGAGGCTCTGGCTGCGGCGGCCGGAAACCTGCAGGCCATCGGCTCAACGCTGAGCGCACAGAACGCGGCTGCTGCGGCCCCCACGACCGGGGTTGTGCCCGCTGCTGCCGACGAGGTGTCGGCGCTGACGGCGGCGCAGTTCGCAGCGCACGCGCAGATGTACCAGGCGGTCAGCGCGCAGGCCGCCGCCATTCACGAGGCGTTCGTGAACACGCTCACCACAAGTTCTGGCTCGTACGCTGCGACCGAGGCAATCAACGCAGCTGCTGCGGGCTGATCGGACTGGCGGTTGTGGCTCGGGGACTGGACGTCTACGACTTGAGCACCCACCTCACCGCCGAGCTACCGATGATCTCGGGGGCTGACGGCCGGACAACTCAAACGCCGTGGTTCGGGTTTGACGTCCGTCTCACCGTGTCACTGCGACCGGTGGCCGCCGGCTGACGGGAAGGGGGGATCATCCTTTTTGATTCGGCTCGGCGGTTCGCCAGCGCGTAACCGGTCCGGCCATCGTCGTAAACCACAGCAGGTATCTGAGTAATCACGTATTAAGGAGACAGGCCAGATGGCAACTCGTTTTATGACCGACCCGCACGAAATGCGGGCGATGGCGGGCCGCTTTGAGGTGCACGCCCAGACCGTTGAGGACGAGGCTCGCAAGATGTGGGCGTCCTCGATGAACATCGCGGGTTCGGGCTGGAGCGGTCAGGCGCAGGCGACCTCGTACGACACCATGGGTCAGGTCAACCAGGCCTTCCGCAACATCGTCAACATGCTCCACGGTGTGCGCGACGGTCTGATTCGCGACGCGAACAACTACGAGCAGCAAGAGCAGGCCTCGCAGCAAATCCTCGGCAGCTAGCGCTAAAAACCGCGGCTGCGTACCATTCCAGACATTAGGAGAACACCGTTATGACAATCAATTACCAGTTCGGCGATGTCGACGCCCACGGTGCCTTGATCCGCGCCCAGGCCGCGTCTTTGGAGGCTGAGCACCAGGCCATCGTTCGCGATGTGCTTGCTGCGGGTGACTTCTGGGGCGGTGCCGGTTCGGTGGCCTGCCAGGAGTTCATCACCCAGTTGGGTCGCAACTTCCAGGTGATCTACGAGCAGGCCAACGCCCACGGGCAGAAGGTGCAGAGCGCCGGCAGCAACATGGCCAGCACCGACAGCGCCGTTGGGTCCAGCTGGGCCTAACCCGCACTTCAGGCGCGGCAGCACACCGACGGGTGGTGTGCTGCCGCGTCCTGCCGTTACCGTGCACTTTGACTCCCTGAGGGAATGATGGACCAACAGACCGCCCGCACCGACATCACCGTCAACGTCGATGGTTTCTGGATGCTCCAGGCCCTCCTGGACATTCGGCACGTCGCGCCGGAGCTGCGGTGCCGGCCATTTGTCTCCACCGACTCGAGCGACTGGCTCAACGAGCATCCCGGCATGGCCGTGATGCGCGAGCAGGGCATCGTCGAAAATGACCAGGTGAACGAGCATGTGGCCGCGCGGATGCGGGTGCTGGCCGCACCCGACCTCGAGGTCATCGCGCTGCTGTCCAGGGGCAAGCTGCTCTACGGCGTCGTCGACGACGAGAATCAGCCGCCCGGCTCGCGGGACATCCCCGACAACGAGTTCCGGGTGGTGCTGGCCCGCCGGGGCCAGCACTGGGTTTCCGCGGTCCGGGTCGGCGGTGACATCACCGTCGACGACGTCGCCATCGCCGACAGCGCCTCGATCGCGTCCCTGGTCTTGGACGCCCTGGAGTCGATCCACCACGCGGAGCCCGCGGCCATCAACGCGGTCAACGTGCCGCTCGAGGAGATGCTCGAAGCGACGAAGTCCTGGCAGGAGTCGGGGTTCAACGTGTTTTCCGGCGGTGACCTGCGGCGGATGGGCATCAGCGCCGCCACGGTGGCCGCGCTGGGGCAGGCGCTCTCGGATCCGGCGGCCGAGGTCGCGGTGTACGCGCGTCAATACCGGGACGACGCGAAGGGGCCGAGCGCGTCGGTGCTGTCGCTCAAGGACGGTTCCGGTGGCCGCATCGCGCTCTACCAGCAGGCGCGGACGGCGGGGTCGGGGGAGGCCTGGCTGGCCATTTGCCCGGCGACCCCCCAGTTGGTGCAGGTGGGCGTCAAGACCGTGCTGGACACGCTTCCGTACGGCGAGTGGAAAACCCATAGCCGGGTCTGACCTTCTCGACGAAACATAAAGTTCACCAATGGCTTTGCACTCAACATGCGGTTGAGATGCCAACACGGCATACTTCTCTAAGAGATTCAGCAAATCTCAAGCCACTGTCACCAAAGTTTTTAGTCGCGAGGCGGGGTAGATGGAATTCGGAATAGTCGAGCTGCACTTTCCTGGGGGCCGTAACGCCCCCGAAGGTGGGCCGGCGCAGACCCCCGCCCGGCTCGCGGCGCGGGGTTACACATTCACGACGGTAAGGGGTTCACGGCGATGACTGCGGTAGTTGAAGCGCTACAGCCTGACGTTGAGGGAATTTCACAGCCTCGGGCGGTCGTGGTCGGCGTTATGGCCGGGGCGGGCGTACAGATCGGCGTCCTGCTGGACGCCAACGCCCCCGTCTCGGTGATGACCGAGCCGCTGCTCAAGGTGGTGAACAGCCGGCTCAGGGAGCTCGGCGAGAGCCCGCTGGAGGCCACCGGCCGCGGCAGGTGGGCGCTCTGCCTGGTCGACGGCAGCCCACTGCGGGCCACGCAGTCCCTGACCGAACAGGACGTCTACGACGGCGACCGACTGTGGATCCGGTTCATCCAGGACACCGAGCATCGCTCGCAGGTCATCGAGCACATCTCCACCGCGGTCGCGGCAAACCTGAGCAAGCGGTTCGCCGCGATCGACCCGGTCGTCGCGGTGCAGGTGGGGGCGTCGATGGTGGCGACCGGCGTGACCGCCGCCTCGGGGCTGCTGCTCTGGTACCGGTGGCACCACAACTCCTGGCTCCCGACCGCGTTCTCCGCGGTGATCGCCGCGGTGGTGCTCGGCGTCTCCCTGCTGCTCCTGATGCGGGCGCGCACCGACCAGGACCGCCGCGTCGCCGACATCATGCTGCTGAGCGGCCTGGCGCCACTCACAGTCGCCGCGGCCGCGGCGCCTCCCGGCGGCGTGGGGTCCCCGCACGCGGTGCTGGGCTTCGGCGTGCTGACCATCGCCGCGATGCTGTCCCTGCGCTTCACCGGGCGCCGACTGGGGCTCTACACCGCGCTGGTCACCGTCAGCCTGGTCACGGCGATCGCGGCCCTGGCCCGCATGGTCGCGATGACCAGCGCGGTGACCTTGCTGACCACTGTTGTGCTGGTGTGCGTGCTGGTCTATCACACGGCCCCGGCGCTCTCGCGCCGGTTGGCCGGCATCCGGCTGCCGGTGTTCCCGTCGGCGACCAGCCGCTGGGTGTTCGAGGCCCGGCCCGACCTGCCGACCACCGTGGTCCGCTCCGACGGTGGGCCGCCGGTCCTCGAGGGGCCCGCGTCGGTCCGCGATGTCTTGGTGCAGGCCGAGCGCGCCCGTTCCTTCCTGACCGGGCTGCTGATCGGCCTGGGCGTGCTGATGGTCGTCTCGCTGACGGCGTTGTCGGACCCGCACACCGGCCAGCGCTGGCTGCCGCTGCTGCTGGCCGGTTTCAGCGCCGGCTTCCTGATGCTGCGCGGGCGCTCGTACGTCGACCGCTGGCAGGCCATCACCCTGGCCGTCACCGCGGTCCTGATCGTCGGTGCGGTGGTGGTCCGGTACGCCCTTGTGTTGCAGTCGCCCCTGGCGGTGTCGATCAGTGCGGCGATCCTGGTGTTGCTGCCGGCGGCGGGCCTCACGGCCGCGGCCGTGGTGCCGAACACCATCTACAGCCCGCTGTTCCGCAAGTTCGTGGAATGGATCGAATACCTCTGCCTCATGCCAATTTTCCCGCTGGCATTGTGGTTGATGAATGTCTATGCAGCGATCCGCTACCGGTAGTAGCAAGGTGTGGCGAGGGCGCGCGTCCGCCGCGGCCCTCGCCGCAATCTTGCTCACCTCAGGAGCATTGGCCGGCTTACCGCCCGCCTCTGCGATCTCACCGCCAACGATCGATCCCGGCGCGGTCCCGCCTGACGGTCCGCCGGGGCCACCGGCGCCCATGAAGCAGAATTCGTACTGCACCGAGGTCGGCGTCCTGCCCGGCACCGACTTCCGGCTGCAACCGAAGTACATGGACATGCTGAACTTGCAGGAGGCATGGCAGTTCGGCCGCGGCGCCGGCGTGAAGGTGGCCGTCATCGACACCGGCGTCAGCCCACACCCGCGCTTCCCGCACCTGATCCCCGGCGGGGATTACGTCATGGGCGGCGACGGACTGTCGGACTGCGACGCGCACGGCACGATCGTGGCCTCCATGATCGGGGCCGCGCCGGCCAACGGCGCCGGGGTGCCGCCGGCCGCACCGCGCCGGCCCGTCACCATCCCGACCACCGAGCCGCCGCCGAAAGCGCCACCGCCGCAAACGGTTACGCTCTCGCCCCTGCCGCAGACCGTGACGATGGTTCCGCCTCCGCCGCAGGACCAGCCCGCCCCCGGACCGTTCGGGGCGCCACCGCCCGCGCCGCCGGCGGCGCCTCCGCCCGGTAACGGGCCGCCACCGGGGCCGGCACAGGCCCCGGCCGGCAACCGTGGTGGCGGCACGGTGACGATACCGGGCTACTCCGGCGGTGGGCACGTGGTCGGCGTGGACTACCCGCGCCCCCTCGACCCGCCCCCCGGCCCGCCGCCGCCGCCGGCCCCGCCGTCGGCCGGCCCCGACGCGTTCAGCGGCGTCGCACCGGATGTGGACCTCATCGCGATCCGCCAGTCCAGCCAGGCCTTCGGGCTCAAGGACGCCTACACCGGCGACGAAGACCCGCAGACTCGGGCGAAGATCGACGGCGTGCAGACGATGGCGCGGGCGATCGTGCACGCCGCCAACATGGGCGCGCAGGTCATCAACATCTCGGACGTGACCTGTATGAGCGCGCGCAACATCGTCGACCAGCGGGCGCTGGGTGCCGCGGTGCGCTACGCGGCGGTCGACAAGAACGCAGTCATCGTGGCCGCGGCCGGGGACACCAACAAGAAGGACTGCAAGCAGAACCCGCCGCATGATCCGTTGCAGCCCAACGATCCTCGCAACTGGAACTCGGTCACCACCGTCGTCACGCCGTCCTGGTTCAGCGACTACGTCCTGACGGTGGGAGCGGTCGACGAGGACGGCCGGCCGCAGACCGGGGGCCAGGGTCAGGGATCGACGAGCGTGTCCGGCCCGTGGGTGGGCATCGCTGCGCCGGGCACCGACGTCGTCGGGCTGTCCCCGCGCGACGACGGCGTCATCAACGCGATCGACGGACCGGACAACACGCTGCTGGTCCCTTCCGGCACCAGCTTCTCGGCCGCGATCGTGTCCGGTATCGCAGCGCTCGTCCGTGCCAAGTTCCCCCAACTCTCGGCCTATCAGGTCATCAACCGGCTGACCCGCACCGCGCGGGCACCGGCGCGCGGGGTCGACAACCAGGTCGGGCACGGCATCGTCGACCCGGTGGCCGCATTGACGTGGGATGTACCCGAAGGTCCGTTGAAGCCGCCACAGCAACTTTCAGCGCCGCTGAACATACCGAAACCCGTCCCGCACCGGGATATGGTGCCAGTGTGGGTGGCCGCGGGAGGCCTGCTCGGGGCGTTACTGATCGGTGGGGGCGTGTTTGGTACGGCGATGCTCATGAAGCGATCGCGGAAGCAGCAATAGGGCGGAGCAGCAACAGTCATGAAGGCTCAGCGAAAATTGGGGTTGTCGTTGTCGTGGCCACGGGTCACGGCGGTGTTCCTGGTCGACATCGCGATCATGGTGGTGGCCAGCCACTGCCCGGAGTCCTGGCAGGGCAACTATCGCATCGCGTTCTGGGTGGGCGTCGGCCTCGCGGTTTTGGTCGCCCTCTTCTCGCTGATCACCTATCACGGCATCACGCTCACGTCGGGATTGGCCAACTGGCTGTGGGATTGGTCCGCCGATCCGGGCACCGCGCTGGGCGCCGGTTGCACTCCCGCGGTCGACTACCAGCGCCGGTTCGGCCGCGACAAGGTCGGCGTGCGCGAGTACGAGGGCCAACTGGTCTCGGTGATCGCGGTGAACGGGGGTGACGACGACCCCTCGTCGCGCCACCGGCACCGGACGTCGTCGCCCGCCCTGCTGGTGCAGGCCGTGGCGGATGGGTTGCAGCAGTTCGACATTCACCTCGATGACATCGACATCGTGTCGGTCAAGGTGCGCCGGGGCGGCAACGCGGCGGAGCTGTCGAAGCTCGACGACTGGGGCCCCGAGGAGTGGGAGGTGGCCAACGGCGAGCCCACCTCTTACGTTCGCCGCACCTGGGTGGTGGTGCGGATGAACCCGCAGCTCAACATCGCCGCGGTCGCGGTCCGCGATTCGCTGGCTTCGACGTTGGTCGCGGCCACCGAGCGGCTGGCGCAGGATCTCGACGGGCTCACCTGTGCCGCAAAGCCGTTGACCGCCGAGGAGCTCACCGAGGTCGACCGCGCGGTACTCGCCGACCTGGAGCCGACCTGGAGCCGGCCCGGCTGGCGCCACCTCAAGCACTTCAACGGGTTCACCACCAGCTTCTGGGTGTCGCCCGCCGACATCACCACGGACACGCTGGATGCGCTGTGGGAGGCGGACACCGTCGCCACCGTGCTGACGGTCCGGCTCAGCGCCCAAGCGGGCCGGCCACACGTGTCGGCCTGGGTGCGCTACCACACCGAGAAGCGGCTGCCCCGGGACGTGACGGCCGGGCTCAACCGCCTCACCGGACGTCAGTTGGCCGCGGTCCGCGCCAGCCTGCCCGCCCCGTCGACGCACGCCTCGCTCTCCCTGCCGAGCCGCGCCTTGCATGACGACGACGAACTCACGCTGTCGGTCGATCAACTGCGAGGGAGCCCGGCCGGCGTGCCTGCGGCACAATGACGCGGCCGCAATCGACCGCTGAGGGCGCCCGCAACGCGATGGTCGCCGGCCTGTTGGCATCGGGTATTTCGGTCAACGGGCTGCAACCGAGCCACAACCCGCAGGTCGCCTCGCAGATGTTCGCCACGGCCAGCAACCTCGATCCCGGGATGTGCGACGCCTGGCTGGCGCGCTTGCTGGCGGGGGAGCGCAGCATCGAGGTGCTGGCCGGCGCCTGGGCGTCGATCCGCACGTTCGGGTGGGAAACCCGCCGGCTCGGCGTCACCGATCTGCACTTCCGGCCCCAGGTCTCCGACGGGTTGTTCCTGCAGCTGGCCGTCACCAGCGTGGAGTCGCTGGCGTGCGCTTACGCCGCCGTGCTCGCCGAGGCCAAACGCTACGAGGAGGCGGCGGAGCTGCTCGACGGCGTCGAGCCGCGCCAGCCCTTCGAGCAGGAACTGGTCGACTACGTCCGCGGCGTGCTGTATTTCCGCACCGGGCGGTGGCCCGACGTGCTCAGCCAGTTCCCGGAGGGCAAGGTCTGGCGACAGCCCGAACTGAAGGCGGCGGGGGCGGCCATGGCGACGACGGCGCTGGCGTCGCTGGGCGTCTTCGAGGAGGCGCTGCGGCGCGGCCAGGACGCCATCGAAGGTGACCGGGTGCCGGGGGCGGCCAACATCGCCCTCTACACCCAGGGGATGTGCTTGCGGCACCTGGGGCGCGAGGACGAGGCCGTCGAACTGCTGCGCCGGGTGTATTCGCGGGACCCCAAGTTCAGCCCGGCCCGCGAAGCGCTGGACAACCCGAACTATCGGTTGGTCCTGACCGACCCGGAAACCATTGAGGCGCGCAAAGATCCGTGGGACGCGGACAGCGCGCCGAGCCGTGCCGAGACGGAGGCCGCCCGCCACGCCGAGGAGGCGGCACGGTATCTCGCCGAGGGTGACGCGGAGCTCAACGCGATGCTGGGCATGGAGCGGGCCAAGCGGGAGATCAAGCTCATCAAGGCGACGACGAAGGTGAACCTGGCGCGCGCCAAGATGGGCCTTCCCGTGCCCGTGACGTCGCGCCACACCCTGCTGCTGGGGCCTCCCGGGACCGGCAAGACGTCGGTGGCGCGAGCGTTCAGCAAGCAGTTGTGCGGCCTGACCGTGCTGCGCAAGCCGGTGGTCGTGGAAACCAGCCGCACCAAGCTGTTGGGCCGCTACATGGCCGACGCGGAGAAGAACACCGAGGAAATGCTCGAGGAAGCTCTGGGCGGGGCGGTTTTCTTCGACGAGATGCACACCTTGCACGAGAAGGGTTACCAGCAAGGCGACCCCTACGGGAACGCGATCATCAACACGCTGCTGCTGTACATGGAGAACCACCGCGACGAACTCGTGGTCTTCGGCGCGGGATACGCCAAGGCGATGGAAAAGATGCTCGACGTGAATCAAGGTCTGCGACGGCGGTTTTCGACCGTGATCGAGTTCTTCAGCTACACGCCGGACGAGTTGGTCGCGCTGACCCGGTTGATGGGCCAGGAGAACGAGGATGTGATCACCGAAGAAGCGGCCCACTCCCTATTGCCTTCCTACACAAGGTTTTATCTGGACGAGAACTACTCCGAAGACGGCGACCTGATCCGCGGCATCGACACGCTGGGCAACGCCGGTTTCGTGCGCAACGTGGTGGAAAAGGCCCGCGATCACCGCAGTTTCCGCCTCGACGACGAAGACCTGGACGCGGTTCTGGCCAGTGACGTCACCGAATTCAGCGAGCGGCAACTCTTGCGGTTCAAGGAGCTGACCGCCGAGGACCTCGCCGAGGGCCTCAGCGCGGCAGTGGCCGAGAAGAAGACGACGTAACTCGGCCTCGCGTCCGTGGCAGGCGGCCATGACGCGACCCTCCGGGGACCATTCGCCGCCGAGCGACCCACGTACCGTCGGAGCGGATCGGCGCCGCTTCTGAAAAACCCGCGGTTGGAACCGCTCCC
Organism: Mycobacterium sp. E2989; assembly: GCF_001667595.1. Taxonomy (NCBI): domain Bacteria; kingdom Bacillati; phylum Actinomycetota; class Actinomycetes; order Mycobacteriales; family Mycobacteriaceae; genus Mycobacterium; species Mycobacterium sp. E2989. Next base: position 9,487 of record NZ_LZJX01000095.1, read on the forward strand.
AGGAAACTGCCAGCAGCTAGTCAGCGGTGCGGCAGTCTAGCCCGTTTACCCTGCGAGTAGGTGAACAGTAGGGAATGACATGGCAAATCACTCGCTCGCGGTGCGACGGCGGCCGGCGGCTTGGCGTCGGCGGCGGTTCGAGCGGGTGGCGCCAGCAACGTGACGCCGACAGCGCGGTCGGCTTGCAGCCGGGGCGACTGCCTCCGACTTTGAGGCAATTGGTTCGGTGATACGCCGGCTATGAGCTGGCCGGTTTAGGGTGAATGACAATTCGAGGAGTTGTCGTGCGTTTATCTTGTGCTGTCTTATTTACGTCAATAGGAGGCCTATTCTGCTGACGCATATTGCGGTCTGAATAGGGGCTAGATCACGTTTAACCGAGGCCGGTGAAATGCCGGGTTCGTGAAGTGAGTATTGCTAAAGCAGCGGTGGCGGAGCCTTTCGTTACCGTTGCTCTGTGCTGCATAAATCTTTTTACGCTGCGTGTTTGCGATATGATCGAATAGCTAGGCGGGCCAAAGTTCTCACACTCGCCAATACCGTCGTGTCATTGACCTTTTACATTATGTTACGCGCTGGGAACGATGCGCGAATACATTACGGTCACGATGATCTTATATTGGTGCAGCGATGGGTTGGGCGTCCCGGACGCCAATCTTCGCCGGGGGAATTCAGCTAGGGAGGAAATGGTCCTGTGTCTGCAGTGCGTGAAGTGAATCCATGGCCGGCGTAGCGGATTCGATGCGTTTCCTTAGAACTGTGCCGCGGTTGCGGCCGACCCAGCAAAGCCGCGCCTACCATGGCGGCCACTTGCGGGACCGGAGGTAGTACATGCTGGATTTTGGAGCGCTTCCGCCGGAGATCAATTCGGGGCGGATGTACGTGGGCGCGGGGTCGGGCCCGTTGCTGGCCGCTGCGGCGGCCTGGGACGAACTGGCCGCGGAGTTGCAGGCGGCCGGGGTGTCGTACCACTCGACGATCGAGATGCTGGCGACGGGCCCCTGGACGGGTCCGTCGTCGATAGCGATGGCCGCCGCCGCGGCGCCGTACGTGGTATGGATGCAGGCCACCGGCGCCCAGGCCGAGGAGGCAGGCGCCCAGGCCAAGCTGGCCGCGGGCGCCTACGAGGCGGCGTTCGCGGCCACCGTGCCGCCCCCGGTGATCGCGGCCAACCGCGCTTTGCTCGCGGCGCTGATCGCCACCAACTTCCTGGGCCAGAACACGCCGGCGATCGCCGCCACCGAAGCCCAATACATGGAGATGTGGGCCCAGGACGCCGCCGCGATGTATGGCTACGCGGCCTCGTCGGCGGCGGCATCGCAGCTGACGCCGTTCGCCGAGCCGCCCAAGACCACCAACGAGTCGGCCGGTCCGATGCAGGCGGCCGCCGTCACCCAGTCGGGCGCGCAGTCGAGCTCCAACACCGCCGCGCAGCTGAGCACCGCGATGCAACCCATGCTCAACGCCGGCAATGTCCAGGCGACCGCCCCGACCGCCCCGACGACGGGAACGGGCCTGGGAATCGGACAAAACCTGGACTACTGGAACAACATCTGGTCGGTGCTGACGGGCCCGTACTCCCCGCAGTCCTGGAGCAGCGTCCCGGGTGGCCCGTTCCTGTCCTTCGGTCAGGCGTACGCCTGGGGCCAGAACGGCCAGGGCGCCGCCGCCTACCTGTCCGGCCCGAAGGCGATCAACGGCGCGCTCGCCCCCTTGACCAGCGGCCCGAGCGCGGTGCGGCCGATGCTCAGTTCCGCCGTGGGGCCGGCGTCGGGGTCCATGGGCAAGGCGGCCCTGGTCGGCGGCATGTCGGTGCCGCAGGGCTGGACGGAAGCCGCTCCGGCGATCCGAACGATCGCCCAGGTGCTGCCCGCCGACATGACGGCCGCGCCGGCCGCCGCCCTGGCCGGTGAGGAGGGCATGTTCAGCCAGATGGGCCTGTCGAGCCTGCTCGGCCGCGCCGTCGCGAGCAGCGCGACACGTTCGGTGGGCGGCGCCGCGGCTACGGCCACTGCGCTGGGCGGTGCCGTCGCCGAGGCCGATCCGGCCGCGGCCACCATCATCGTCATCCCGGCCCTGGAGGACTGACGGCGATGACCACCACACAGAGGCCAGCGCCGTCCGCGCGGGCGCCGAGGACAGGGGAATAGAGATGTTTTACGGAGCCTTCCCGCCGGAGTTCAACTCCGGCCGGATATACGCCGGTCCGGGGGCGGAGTCGTTGGTGGCCGCGGCGACGGCATGGGAGAACCTGGCCACCGAGCTGCAGTCCGCGGCGACCGCCTACTCCTCGGTGGTCTCGAGTCTGGCCACCGGCCCCTGGGTCGGTCCGTCCTCGATCGCCATGGCGTCGGCGGCGGCCCCCTACGTGGCCTGGATGCAGCAGACCGCCGTCCAGGCCCAGGAGGCCGCGACGCAGGCCGCCGCGGCGGCGGCCGCCTACGAGACGGCACTCGCGGCCCACGTGCCGCCCCCGGTGATCGCCGAAAACCGGGCCCTGTTGGCGCAGCTGATGGCGACCAACCTGTTCGGGCAGAACACGGCGGCGATCGCGGCCACCGAGACCCAGTACGGCGAGATGTGGGCCCAGGACGCCGTGGCGATGGACACCTACGCCAGCTCGTCGGAGGTGGCCACCCGGTTCACGCCGTTCAACGACCCGCCGCAAACCACCACCGGCGCGGGCCCGACGATGCAATCGGCCGCGGTGAGCCAAGCCGCGGGCACGTCGGCCGGCAGCGTCGGGTCGACCATCAGCGCAACGGCCGACTCGCTGACCGCTGGCCCGGGCAACCCGATACTGGCGTGGCTGTCGCAGCTCGCCACCGAATACAACACCGCGATCACCACGTTCTTGAAGGGCTTCGGCACCACGCCCGCCGGCACCCCCTTGATCACGGCCATGTACAACGCCGTCAAGGTGCCGTTGGGGCTGACCACCCAGTTCAACGACGTCGGGTTGCTGATCAACTTCCCCCTGTCGCAGTGGCTCAAGTTCGCCCCACCCGCCGCCTACGGCGCGTTGCCGAAGGACGCGCTGGGTGCCGGTCTAGGGGCGCTGGGCTTCGGCCGCGGCACGCTGTACGACGCGATCAGTCCGGCGGCGGGTTTCGCGCGTGGCACCTTGGTGGGGCAGCTCACCGTCCCGCCCAGTTGGGCCTCGGCCACCCCGGCCATCCGGACGGTCGCCGCGGCGCTGTCGGCCGCCGGGCCCGAGGCCGTCCCGGCCGCCAGTCTGGCCGAGGGCGGCCTGTTCAGTTCGATGGCCATGGCGGGGATGCTCGGCAGTGCCCTCGGCGCCGGCGGGCCCACCGTGGTGGGGGCCAGCGTGCGCAATCGGATGAAGCCGATCAAGGACCTCAAAGACAAGCAGTCGCCGGAACAACTCAAGCGTCTGGTCGCGCAGATATCGGAGAAACCCGAAACCGTGCAGCACCACAACGTCGACCAGGAAGGCTTGGACGCCCTGCTCGAGCAGCTGGCGAAGAAACCCGGCATTCACGCGGTCCACCTGAAGAAGGGTGACAAGTCCAAGGTCCTGCCCGCCGACGCCCAATTGGGCTGAGGGTCAACATGTTTCGGGCCAAACAGCTAAGCCAAGGAGGTTGCGCGATGAAACGTTTACTGGTTCTACTGAGCGCCCCGGTCGTGATCGGGTTGGCCGCGCCGGCGCACGCCGGCCCGCCGCCAGAGCCGGACGGCGACGACGGGGCCTTCCTCGCCGCCCTGCATCAGGCGGGCTTCGGCTTCGCCAGCCCGGACGCGGCCGTCGGGGCGGGCCGGGCCGTGTGTTCGTGTCTGAACAACGGCGAGTCGGGCCTCGAGCTGGTCCACGACGTGAAGACGCACAATCCGGGGATGGACATGGAGATGGCCTCCAACTTCGCCATGATCTCGGCGAAGTACTACTGCCCGCATCAACTTTCCAAGGCCTGATTGGCCGGCCCGAGTCAGGCTGATGGACAAGGCGATTCAGCCATAGGATTCGACGCTGCACGCGGTGCGCCGGCGTGAGACAATCGCGAGCTATGAGGATGCTGGTGGGTGTCGTCGGCGTGTGCGCCGCGATCGGACTCGCCGCGCCCGCACATGGTGACCCGGATACCGGCGGCGTCGACCAGGCGAGCTTTCTCGCGTCGCTGCGAAGCGCGGGCATCACCTACAAGACGCCGGAGGCGGCGGTCCAGTTCGCCCAAGCGGTGTGCACGGCGATGGGCAACGGCGAGTACGGCCCCCAAATGGTCAACGATCTGAAGGGCCAAAACCCCGGGCTCACTACGGATCACGCGACGTCGTTTCTGGCGATCGCCGCGAAGTATTACTGCCCCCAGCAACTCAACAGGAGCTAGCCGCCCATAGCGGGAACCGTTTGGCGGCCCCCAGGTTTCGCACAGGTGGCCGCCGCGCGTCCGGTTCGGGCGAGGTCCACCCGCTGTTCACCTGAGCCTGGTTAGCTGCGGCTACGGCAGCGTACGCGGCCCGAGGAGAAGGAGTGCCATGGATACGCTCAGCGTCGCCGATTTCGCGCTCCGGCTCGCCGTCGGGGTGGGCTGCGGCGCCCTCATCGGCCTGGAACGGCAATGGCGGGCGCGCCGGGCCGGATTGCGCACCAACGCGCTGGTCGCGGCCGGCGCCACCTTGTTCGTGCTGTACGCCGTCGCCACCACGGACACCAGCCCGACCAGGGTCGCGTCGTATGTGGTGTCCGGCATCGGCTTCCTCGGCGGTGGCGTGATCCTGCGGGAAGGCGTCAACGTCCGGGGCCTCAACACCGCCGCCACCCTGTGGTGCTCCGCGGCGATCGGCGTCCTGGCCGCGTCCGGGCATCTGGTGTTCACCCTGATCGGCACCGGCACGGTCATCGCCATCCATGTGTTCGGGCGCCCGCTGGGCCGGCTGATCGACCGCGACAACACCGGCGACGAGGACGAAAGCCTGCGGCCCTACCTGGTGCAGGTGATCGCCCGCCCGAAACACGAGAAGTACGCGCGCGCCCAGATCGTGCAGCACGCCAACGGCAACGACATCACGCTGCGCGGCATCCACACCGGGCGGGCCGACGGCGACGACGAGATCACCCTGACCGCGCACCTGCTCATGGACGGGGATGCGCCATCGCGGCTGGAGCGGCTGGTGGCCGAGCTGTCCCTGCAACCCGGGGTCCGTGCGGTCCAGTGGTACGCCGGCGACGAGGCGCAGTCGGACAGCCGCGGCTAGGGGCGCGACTGCAGCTCCGGCGCGGCCGCGGCCAGCAGGTCGGCGCGGTTGCCGGTCAACGGCGGATAGATCCGGCGGGTATTGATGGTCCGCTTGGTGTCCTTGGCCCGGGCACCGACGGACACCACCGCCCGATCCCACCCCTCGGTGTAGAGCGCCCCCGCGGGCCCGAGGTCGAGAACCGTGACGTACCAAGGGATTCGGAGGGCCAGCTGCGGCTCGCCGAACAGGTCACTGATGACGTTGTACCCGGCGTAGCGCCCCATCGGGCGGCCGTGTTGGCACGACATCACCGACAGGTGGTCGTCGTCCATGCGGGCCGCCGCGACGTCGCCCGCGGCGAAGACCGCGGGCAGTCCGATCACCCGCAGATAGTCGTCGACGATGACCCGCCCCAGGCCGTCGCGCGCCACCGGCAGCTGCTCGGTCAGCGGGCTCGCCCGCATTCCGGCGCACCACACCACCGTGGCCGCCGCCAGGTGCTCGCCCGAAGTCAGCGACACGCCGCGCTCGCTGATCGCGGTGACGCCCACCCCTGCCCGCGCCTCGACGCCGTTGGCCGACAGGGCTTCTTCGATCACCGGGCGCGCTGCCGCGCCCATATCGGAGCCGATGCGGCCGCGATCCAGCAGCACCACCCGGGGAGTGGCGCCGCTCGCGGCGAACAGTCCCCGCAACCGCTCCGGCAGCTCGCAGGCCACTTCGATGCCGGTCAGCCCCGCCCCGACGACGACGACCGTGGCCGCCGCGGCCGTCGGCGCTCCGTCGGCGAGCCGACGCAGATGGTCCCGCAGCGCCAGGGCGCCGGCATGGGTGTCGACGTCGAAGCCGTGTTCCCGCAGGCCCGGGATGGCGGGTTTGACGACGTGGCTGCCCGACGCCAGCACCAGCCGGTCGTAGGGATAGGTCACCCCGCTCGAGGTGGCGACTGTTCGGGCGTCGGTGTCGATGCCGGTCACCTCGGTGGCAACGTGCGCCACCCCAACGGGGTCGAGCAGGTCGGCGAGCGGAATCCGGCAGGGCGTCAGGTCGGCTTCGTAGTTACGCACCCGGATGTCGTGGAAGGGTTTGGCACTCACGACGGTGATGTCGACGCTGCCCGCCGGGATGGCGAGCTCGTCGCAGCGCCGGGCCGCGCCGAGTGCCGCCCATAACCCGGCGAACCCCGAGCCGATCACCAGCACAGCGGTCAAGTGCTCAATACCTCATTTGGTACGGGCCGTTACCAGAGTCGGCCGATGGTCGTAATCTATCGGTGTGAATGCTGTCATCGGGTTCTGGTTCGCGCTGCCCCCGCAGGTGCGCGACCCGGTGCTGTTCGCCATCCCGTTCTTCCTATTGCTGTTGGCCATCGAATGGACCGCGGCCCGCAAGCTGCAGCGCAGCGAGGCCTCCCAGACCACTGAGGAGCGGCCCGGATCCGGCGCGTACCTGACCCGCGACTCGTGGACGAGCATCTCGATGGGCCTGGTCTCGATCGCCACCAGCGCCGGCTGGAAGGCGCTCGCGCTGCTGGGTTACACCGCGATCTATGCCTACCTGGCGCCGTGGCACCTCTCGCCGGCCAAGTGGTACACCTGGGTCGTCGCGCTTGTCGGCGTCGACCTGCTGTACTACGGCTACCACCGGATGGCTCATCGGGTCCGACTGGTATGGGCGACGCACCAGGCCCACCACTCGAGCCAGTACTACAACCTCGCCACCGCGGTGCGCCAGAAGTGGAACAACAGCGGCGAGGTCTTGATGTGGGTTCCGTTGCCGCTCTTGGGCCTTCCCCCCTGGATGGTGTACTTCAGCTGGTCGCTGAACCTGATTTACCAGTTCTGGATCCACACCGAGCGCATCGACAAGCTGCCGCGCCCGTTCGAATTCGTCTTCAACACCCCCTCGCACCACCGGGTGCACCACGGGATGGACCAGATCTATCTGGACAAGAACTACGGCGGCATCCTGATCCTCTGGGACCGGCTGTTCGGCAGCTTCCAGCCCGAACTGTTCCGCCCCCACTACGGCCTCACCAAGCAGGTCGACACGTTCAACATCTGGAAGCTGCAGACCCGCGAATACGTCGCGATCGCCCGCGACTGGCGATCGGCAAACCGCCTGCGCGATCGTCTGGGCTACGTTTTCGGGCCACCGGGCTGGGCGCCGCGCACCGCGGAAGCCGGCGAGGCGACCGTCCCGCTGGCGACTTCGCCGTAACGCGGGGACTTCACGGCGCGAAGACTTCTGCGTAACGGAAAGTCACGCCGTAATCTCGAATCGGTCGAGATTTGGGCCCCGACGGATCGGAGTTGATGGTGCGTCGCCTGGCAATGCGCGCTTTCACCGCGTCGATCACCGTCGCCGCGCTCGCGCAATCGATGCCCCCTGCGCCGGCCGAGGCCGATCCCGTCGCGGTATATCCGGGCATGGAGATCCACCAGGGCAACCGCGTCTGCACGCTGGGTTACGTCGACCCCAGTCTCAAAATCGCGTTCACCGCGGGCCACTGCCGCGGCGAAGGCGGGGTCGTGACCGACCGGGGTGGCGCGGTCATCGGCCGGCTGGCCGCCTTCCGGGACAACACCCCCAGTGGCACGACGGTGGCCACCGACCAGTTGATCACCGATTACGAGGCGATCGTGCTGGACAACGGCGTGCTGGCGAACAACGTCCTGCCGGGCGGGCGGCAACTGATCTCGAACCCGGCCGCCGCGCTGGCCCCCGGCCAGGCGATCTGTCACTTCGGGGTGAGCACGGGCGAAACCTGCGGGACGGTGGAAAGCGTGAACAACGGCTGGTTCACCATGTCGCACGGCGTGCAGAGCCACAACGGCGATTCGGGCGGCCCGGTGTACTTGCCGTCCAGCGCCGGCCCCGGGCTGCTCGTCGGCATCTTCAACAGCGTCTGGGGGGACTTCCCGGCGGCGGTGTCGTGGCGGGCCACTTCCGAAGAGGTCCGGGAGGACCTCGGGGTGGCGCGGGGCGGGGCCCGCTAAGGGAACTCAGCGGGGCGCTTCGGCCTGCGCGAGGGCGAACACCGGGATCGTGGGCGCGGCGGCGCGGAATTGTTCGTCGGTGCTGTCCGGCGTCAGCCCGCCGACGTAGCCCTTGACCTGCCAATACCAGCGGTCCAGATAGCGTCGCAGCAGTTCCGGCTTGGCCGAGTCGGCCACCTCGCTGACCCGGGCGCGCCGCCTGCGCCAGCGGGGGCCCGTTTCGACGACGCCCGCCGCCCTGACGTTGCGCGCCCACTGGGTGTTGCCGCGCGGCGACACCAGGTAGTCCACGCCGTCGACGGTCAACAGGTTGATGACCACCGCCCGCGGTTTCCCGGACTTGCGCCCGCGGACCCGCAGCGCGCGGGTCCCGGCGATGCTAATCCCCAGTTCGGCAAGCCACCGGATCACCGCGTTGGCGGCCCGTGCGGCGGCGTTCGGCTCTTCGTATCGCGTCGACATGTCGCGTCCTCCCTCGCAAACTTACCGAGAGCGGTGCTCTCTAAATCGGCGACACTGCCACAGTCCTGGCAAGAAAGCAAGAGCGGTGATCTCGGTTGTGCCAGACTGGCCGCGTGGGCAAACGCCAGGAAACCCGGGAGCAGATCGAGGCGCGCATCGTCGAGCTCGGTCGCCGGCAGCTGGTCGAGCGCGGCGCGGCCGGGCTGTCCGTGCGCGCGATCGCCCGGGACCTGGGCATGGTGTCCTCGGCCGTCTATCGATATGTGTCCAGCCGCGACGAGCTGCTGACCCTGCTGCTGGTGGACGCCTACTCGGACCTGGCCGACGCCGTGGACCGCGCCCGCGAGACTGTCGGGGAGCTGTGGAGCGAGGATGTCGTCGCCATCGCGCGTGCGGTGCGGCGGTGGGCCGTCGCGCACCCCTCCCGCTGGGCCCTGCTCTACGGCAGCCCCGTGCCCGGCTATCACGCCCCGCCGGAGCGCACCGTGGCGGTCGGAACCCGCGTGGTCGCGGCCTTCTTCGACGCCGTCGCGTCCGGGATCGCCACCGGTGACATCAGGCTGACCGATGTCGTTGCACCGCAACCAATGTCGTCGGACTTCGAGCGGATTCGCCACGAGTTCGGGTTTCCCGGCGATGACCGGGTCGTGGCCAAATGTTTCCTGCTGTGGGCCGGGGTGTTGGGCGCGATCAGCCTCGAGGTGTTTGGGCAGTACGGCGCCGACACCCTCACCGACCCCGAGGCGGTGTTCGACACGCAGGTGCGCCTCCTGGTGGACGTGCTGGGCCAGCACTGACCGGCCGGCCGGCCGAATTAGAACATGTTCACCCGGCCGTCCCGGCGGCGCGACGGCCCGCGATGGCAAAGTTTTCGCGGCCCTTTCTGGCGTGCGGGCCGCTGGACTATCCTGCGAGACGATGACCCTTCCCGTTCAGTCGCCGACGCAGATCGCGTGGGTTACCACCGACCTGGATGCCACCGAAACCGCCCTCACCGGCCTGTTAGGTGTGCGCAAGTGGGTGCGGATACCCGAGGTGCACTTTGCTCCGGACACCTGCAGCTACCTCGGAAAGCCCGCCGATTTCGTTGCCAGCATCTCGCTGAGCTATCTCGGTGACATGCAGTTGGAACTGATCCAGCCGGTCAGCGGGGAGAACATCTATAGTGACTTTCTGCGCGAATCCGCGCCGGGTCTGCACCACATCTGCATGGAGGTGGAAAGCCCGGAGCAGTTCGACGCGGTGCTGGCCGAGGCAGTGCAGTTCGGGGCCCCCGTGGTGCAGCAAGGCGTGATGCCCGGCGGTATCCAATTCGCGTACGTGTCGGCGCCGCGGGCGGCGGTGCCGTTCGTGGAGATCGCCTACATTGCGCCCGAGATGAGGGCGTTTTACGACTACATCAAACAGGAGCAGCGCCTATGAGCCGCGCCGGCGACGATGCAGTGCACAGCAATGAGGAGGAGTGGCGCCAATGAGCACCGAGATACCGGCCACCGTCAGCGCGGACGACGTCAATTCGTGGTCCGATGACGTCGACGTGGTGGTGATCGGCTTCGGCATCGCGGGCGGCTGCGCGGCGGTCAGCGCGGCGGCCGCCGGGGGGCGGGTGCTGGTGCTGGAGCGCGCGGCGGCGGCCGGCGGCACGACTTCGCTTGCGGGCGGCCATTTTTACCTGGGTGGGGGAACGGCGGTGCAGGAAGCGACCGGCCACCCGGATTCGCCGGAGGAGATGTACAAGTACCTGGTGGCCGTGTCCCGGAAGCCGGACCACGACAAAATCCGGGCGTACTGCGAAGGCAGCGTCGAGCACTTCAACTGGTTGGAAGACTTGGGTTTTCAGTTCGAGCGCAGCTACTTCCCGGGCAAGGCGGTCATCCAGCCCAACACCGAGGGCCTGATGTTCACCGGCAACGAGAAGGTGTGGCCCTTCCTGGAGAAGGCGGTGCCGGCGCCGCGTGGCCACAAGGTGCCCGTGCCCGGCGACACCGGGGGCGCCAGCATGGTGATCGACCTGCTGCTGAAGCGTGCCGCGAGCCTGGGCGTGCAGATCCGGTACGAGACGGGTGCAACCGAGCTCATCGTGGACGGTTCGGGCGCGGTCAGCGGTGTCATGTGGAAGCACTTCGCCGAAACCGGTGCGGTGAAGGCAAAGTCGGTGATCATCGCTGCCGGGGGCTTCGTGATGAACCCGGAGATGGTTGCCAAGTACACGCCGAAGCTGGCCGAGAAGCCGTTCGTGCTGGGCAACACCTACGACGACGGGCTGGGCATCCGGATGGGCGTGTCGGCCGGGGGCGCCACCGAGCACATGGATCAGATCTTCATCACGGCCCCGCCGTACCCGCCGTCGATCCTGTTGACCGGGATCATCGTGAACAAGCTCGGGCAGCGCTTCGTGGCCGAGGACTCATACCATTCCAGGACCTCGGGGTTCATCATGGACCAGCCGGACAGCGCGGCGTTCCTCATCGTCGACGAGGCGCACCTCGAGCACCCCAAGATGCCGCTGGTCCCGCTCATCGACGGGTGGGAAACTGTGCCGGAAATGGAAGCGGCGCTTGGCATTCCGGAGGGCAACCTCGTTGCCACGCTGGACCGGTACAACGCCAACGCCGCCCGCGGCGAGGACCCCGATTTTCACAAGCAACCGGAATTCCTTGCGGCACAGGATCACGGGCCGTGGGGCGCGTTCGACATGTCGCTGGGCAAGGCGATGTATGCCGGTTTCACCATCGGCGGGCTGGCCACGTCCGTGGACGGTGAGGTGCTGCGCGCGGACGGCACCGTGGTGCCGGGGTTGTACGCGGCCGGGGCGTGCGCCTCGAATATCGCCCAGGATGGCAAGGGTTACGCCAGTGGCACGCAGCTGGGGGAGGGCTCGTTCTTCGGGCGCCGCGCCGGAGCGCACGCGGCCCGAGCGCGCTAGACCCGCGCGGGCTCCTTCTTCTCCTCCACGGGACCCAGCCGCCACGGTCCGCCACCGAGCAGTTGCAGCTCCTGTTCGTGGTGCTGCTCGACGGTGGGCCGGTGGCTGACGCTCACGACCACGCAGTCCGGCAGTTCGGTCCGCACCAGTTGGTAGAGCGCGAATTCCAGCCCCTCGTCCAGCGCGGAGGTGGCCTCGTCCAGGAACACCGCCTTGGGTTTGGTGAGCAGGATCCGCGCGAAGGCGACACGCTGCTGCTCGCCGGGCGAAAGCACCTTGGCCCAATCCCGTTCCTCCTCGAGCCGATCGAGCAGGGGGGCCAGGGCGACCTTGTTCAGCACCTCACGCAGCTCGTCGTCGGAGACGCCGTCCGGTGAGTTCGGGTAGCACACCACGGTGCGCAGGTTGCCCAGCGGCACGTACGGCAGCTGCGACAGGAACATCGTCGCGTTGTCGCCGTCCGGGCGGCACAGGGTCCCGGAAGCATACGGCCACAGCTCGGCGAGACTGCGCAGCAGCGTGGTCTTGCCGGCACCGGAGCGCCCGGTGATCACCAGCGAATCACCTTCGGCCAGTTGAACATCCAGCGGGTCGATCAACCGGTCGCCGCCCGGCGTGCGCACCTCGACGTCGCGGAGTTCGACGGCCGATTCTTCGCTGGGCTTGACCAGCATGCTCGGCAGCGCGCGGCCCTGGCTGTTGGCGTCGACCAGCCCGTGCAACCGGATGATGGCCGCGCGGAAGGCCGCAAAGGCGTCGTAGTTGTTCCGGAAGAACGACAACGAATCGTGAATGTTGCCAAAGGCGGTCGCGCTCTGCCCGACGTCACCGAAGTCGATCTGCCCGGCGAACAAGCGCGGCGCCTGAATCACCCACGGCAGCGGGACGATCGCCTGCGACACCGACCAGTTCCAGCCGTTGAAGATGATGGTCCGGCGCACGAACTTGCGGTAGTTGTCGATGATCGGGGTGAACCGGCGCCACAGTTGCGACCGCTCGACGCGCTCGCCGCGGTAGAAGCCGACGGCCTCGGCGGCATCCCGCAAGCGCACCAGGGCATACCGGAACGCGGCGTTGAGTTTCTCGTTGTTGAAGCTCAGCCGGATCAGCGGATGCCCCAGCCAGACGGCGACCAGCGTGGCGACGAACACATACACCAGGACCGTCCAGAACATCGCGCGGGGGAAGTCGACGCCGAACACGTTGAGGTTTCCGGACAGGTTCCACAGGATCGCCGCGAACGAGATCACCGAGGCCACCGCGTTGACCGCCCCGAACAGCAGGGTGCTGCCGGTCCCGTTCGACGGAATGTTCGGCGTACCACCGGCATTCGCGGTGAAGATGTCGATGTCCTGCTGGATGCGCTGGTCGGGGTTGTCGATCGTGTTGTCGATGAACAGGTCCCGGTAGTAGGCCCTGCCGTCGAGCCAGTCGTCGGTGAGGTGGGCGGTCAGCCACATGCGCCAGGCGATGATGAACCGCTGCGTCAGGTAGATGTCGATCATGAACCGGATGACGTACAGCGTGGCCAGCACGCTGAAGATGGCGATCGACATCCAGAAGCCGTGAATGCCGGACTGTTTGACCGCGTCGTCGTCGGCCGCCACGCCCTGCACCGCCTTCTGCACCGCCGTGTACAGATCGTTGCCCTGGTAGCTGAGCAACACCGTGAGCCGCACCGACAGCAGCACCGACAGCAACAACACGCCGAGCATCAGCCACACACCCACGCTGCGCGCCCCGACGAAGTAGCCGCGGGTGATCCGCCAGAACTGCCGCCCCCACGGCGTGAGGTACCTGAACGCCACCAGCGCGAGGAAGAGAGACACGACGCTGATCAACCACGCGATGGCGACCCACCGCAGGGAATCCACGGCAGCGGCCGACCAGTCGATCGAGGGCTTGAACGGCTTTGGGCCCATGGTCGCTATCTCCTCACGATCGAGCCGGTGGACTGTGCTGGAACTTCAAATCCTTCGGCGAAGGTACCGGAAGGATCTGGATAGGCTGCGGTTATGAGCACCGACGCCATCCCCACACAAACATTGCACGCCGGCCGGCTGGTCGCGCGCCGGCTGCGGGCCAGCGGGGTCGACACCGTCTTCACGTTGTCCGGCGGCCACCTGTTCTCCGTTTACGACGGCTGCCGCGAGGAGGGCATTCGGCTGATCGACACCCGCCACGAGCAGACCGCCGCCTTCGCCGCCGAGGGCTGGTCGAAGGTCACCAGGGTGCCCGGCGTTGCCGCTCTCACCGCGGGACCGGGCGTCACCAACGGGATGAGCGCGATGGCGGCGGCGCAGCAGAACTGCTCACCCCTGGTGGTGCTGGGTGGCCGGGCGCCCGCGCAGCGCTGGGGCATGGGCTCGCTGCAGGAGATCGACCACGTGCCGTTCGTGGCGCCGCTGGCGCGGTTCGCCGCCACGGCCCAGTCGGCCGAGGACGCCGGCCGGCTCGTCGACGAGGCGTTGCGGGCGGCGGTCGGCGCGCCCTCGGGCGTCGGCTTCGTCGACTTCCCCATGGACCACGTCTTTTCCATGTCCGAGGATCACGGCCGCCCCGGCGCCCTCGCCGACCTGCCGCCGGGGCCCGCTCCCGACGGCGAGGCGCTCGGCCGGGCCGCCAGCGCCCTGTCCGCCGCGCGGCGGCCGGTGATCATGGCGGGCACCAACCTGTGGTGGGGGCACGGGGAGGCGGCCCTGCTACGGCTCGCCGAGGAACTGCAGATCCCGGTGCTGATGAACGGGATGGCCCGCGGCGCGGTGCCCGCCGATCACCCGTTGGCGTTCTCGCGGGTGCGCGGAAAAGCGTTGGGGGAGGCCGACGTTGCGCTGATCGTCGGCGTGCCGATGGACTTCCGGCTGGGCTTCGGGGCGGTGTTCGGGCCGCAGACGCGGCTCATCGTGGCCGACCGTGCCGAACCCGAACGCAAACATCCCCGCCCGGTCGAGGCCGAACTGTACGGCGACCTGTTGTCGATACTGGCGGCGCTGGCCCCCGGGGGCCGCAGCGACCACCAGGACTGGATCGACGAACTGCGGGCGGCGGAAACCGCGGCGCGGGCAAAGGAAAAGGCCGAACTGGCCGACGACCGCACCCCGCTGCATCCGATGCGGGTGTACGCCGAACTCGCGCCGATGCTGGATCGCGACGCCATCGTGGTGATCGACGCCGGCGACTTCGGGTCCTACGCCGGGCGGGTCATCGACAGCTACCAGCCGGGCTGCTGGCTGGACAGCGGCCCGTACGGCTGCCTCGGCTCGGGCCCCGGTTACGCCCTGGCCGCCAAGCTGGCCCGGCCGGACCGTCAGGTCGTCCTGCTGCAGGGCGACGGCGCGTTCGGCTTCAGCGGGATGGAATGGGACACCCTGGTCCGGCACAACGTGCCCGTGGTCTCGGTGATCGGCAACAACGGGATCTGGGGCCTGGAGAAGCACCCCATGGAGGCGTTGTACGGCTACTCGGTCGTGGCGGAACTGCGTCCCGGCACCCGCTACGACGAGGTGGTGCGCGCCCTGGGCGGCCACGGCGAGCTGGTCTCCGCGCCGGCCGAGCTGCGGCCGGCGCTGGAACGCGCCTTCGCCAGCGGCCTGCCGTCGGTGGTCAACGTCCTCACCGACCCGAGCATCGCCTATCCGCGCCGGTCCAACCTCGCCTGATGAGCCGGGTGGGTCCGCGCACCGCGTACCGTTGACCTGTGCCAAAGACCAGCCGCCCGCAACCCGGCCGCCTGAGCAGCCGATTCTGGAAACTGCTCGGCGCCAGCACCGAAAAGAACCGCAGCCGATCCCTTTCCCAGGTCACCGACTCGTCCGAGTACGACGAGGAGGCCGCCGGCCTCACGGACGAGCAGCTTCGCAAGGCGGCCGGGCTGCTCAAACTGGATGAGCTCGCGGAGTCCGCCGACATCTCGCAGTTCCTCGCGATCGCCCGGGAGGCGGCCGAACGGGCCACCTCGCTGCGCCCGTTCGACGTGCAGCTGCTGGGCGCGCTGCGCATGCTGGCCGGCGACGTCATCGAGATGGCCACCGGTGAGGGCAAGACGCTGTCCGGGGCGATCGCGGCCGCCGGCTACGCCCTCGCCGGGCGGCACGTGCACGTGGTGACGATCAACGATTATCTGGCCCGCCGCGACGCGGAGTGGATGGGCCCGCTCGTCGAGGCGATGGGTTTGACCGTCGGCTGGATCACCGCCGAGTCGACCAGCGAGGAGCGCCGCGCCGCCTACGGCTGCGACGTCACCTACGCCTCGGTGAACGAGATCGGGTTCGACGTGCTGCGCGACCAGCTCGTGGTCGACGTCGACGACCTGGTGTCGCCGAACCCGGATGTGGCCCTCATCGACGAGGCCGACTCGGTGCTGGTCGACGAGGCCCTGGTGCCGCTGGTGCTGGCGGGCACCACCCACCGCGAGACGCCGCGGCTGGAGATCATCAAGCTGGTCGGCGAGCTTTCCCCGGACACCGACTACGACACGGACTCCGACAGCCGCAACGTCCATCTGACCGACGTCGGCGCGCGCAAGGTGGAAAAGGCGCTCGGCGGCATCGACCTCTATTCCGAGGAGCACGTCGGCACCACCCTGACCGAGGTCAACGTCGCGCTGCACGCGCACGTGCTGTTGCAACGCGACGTGCACTACATCGTCCGGGACGACGCGGTGCACCTGATCAACGCCGCCCGCGGCCGCATCGCGCAACTGCAACGCTGGCCGGACGGGCTGCAGGCCGCCGTCGAGGCGAAGGAGGGCATCGAGACCACCGAAACCGGCGAGGTGCTCGACACCATCACGGTGCAGGCGCTGATCAACCGCTATGACACCGTCTGCGGCATGACCGGCACCGCGCTGGCCGCCGGGGAGCAGCTGCGCCAGTTCTACAAGCTGGGCGTGTCGCCAATTCCCCCGAACGAACCCAACATTCGCGAGGACGAGTCCGACCGCGTCTACATCACCGCCGCCGCCAAGAACGACGCGGTCGTCGCGCACATCGCCGAGGTGCACGAGACCGGGCAGCCGGTGCTGGTCGGCACCCGCGACGTGGCCGAATCCGAGGAACTGCACGAGCGGCTGCTGCGCCGCGGCGTGCCCGCGGTGGTGCTGAACGCCAAGAACGACGCCGAGGAGGCGGAGGTCATCGCCGAGGCCGGCAAGTACGGGGTGGTCACCGTGTCGACGCAGATGGCGGGGCGGGGCACCGACATTCGGCTCGGGGGCTCCGACGAAGCCGACCACGACCGGGTCGCCGAGCTCGGCGGCCTGCACGTGGTCGGGACGGGCCGACACCACACCGAGCGGCTGGACAACCAGCTGCGCGGGCGCGCCGGACGGCAGGGCGACCCCGGCTCGTCGGTGTTCTTCTCCAGCTGGGAAGACGACGTCGTGGCGGCCAACCTCGACCACAACAAGCTGCCCATGGAAACCGACGAGGACGGCCGGATCGTCAGCCCCAGGGCGGCCGGGCTGCTCGACCATGCGCAGCGCGTCGCCGAGGGCCGGATGCTCGACGTGCACGCCAATACCTGGCGCTACAACCAGTTGATCGCCCAGCAGCGCGCCATCATCGTCGATCGCCGGAACACGTTGCTGCGCACCGCAACCGCGCGCGAGGAGCTCGCCGAACTGGCGCCCAAGCGGTACAAGCGGCTGGCCAAGGACATCGAAGAGGACCGCCTGGAGAAGATCTGCCGGCAGATCATGCTCTATCACCTCGACCGCGGCTGGGCCGACCACCTGGCCTATTTGGCCGACATCCGCGAAAGCATCCACCTGCGCGCGCTGGGCCGGCAGAACCCGCTCGACGAGTTCCACCGGCTGGCGGTCGACGCGTTCGCGTCGCTGGCCGCCGACGCGATCGAGGCCGCGCAGCAGACCTTCGAGACGGCGAACGTGCTCGAGGAGGAGCAGGGCCTCGACCTGTCCAAGCTCGCCCGCCCGACGTCGACGTGGACGTACATGGTCAACGACAACCCGCTGTCCGACGACACGCTGTCCACGCTGAGCCTGCCCGGGGTCTTCCGCTAAGCCGGGGCCCGGGTCGGTCCGTTTAACGGAACGCAATACGCCCGCGTTAAGGTCACGCCTCATGGAGCCGGAGCTTCCGCCGAACCGGGTGCTGACGGTGCCCAACGCCCTGAGCGTCATCCGCCTGGTGCTCATCGGGGTGTTCGTCTACGCCCTGCTGTTCGCGCACGCCAACGGCTGGGCGGTCGGGATCCTGATGTTCAGCGGCGCGTCGGACTGGGCCGACGGCAAGATCGCCCGCCTGCTCGACCAGTCGTCGCGGCTCGGCGTCCTGCTCGACCCGGCGGTCGACCGCCTCTACATGATCTGCGTTCCCGTCACGATGGCGCTCAGCGGGATCGTGCCGTGGTGGTTCGTCGCCGTCCTGCTGGCCCGCGACGGGCTGCTGGCCGCGACGCTGCCGCTGCTGTGGAGCCGCGGGTTGTCCGCGCTGCCCGTGACCTACATCGGCAAGGCCGCCACGTTCGCGTTGATGTCCGGCTTCCCGCTGGTTCTGCTGGGGACCTGGGACGCGCTGTGGAGCCGGGTCGTCGGGGCCTGCGGCTGGGCGTTCCTGATCTGGGGCATGTACGCCTACCTGTGGGCGTTCGCACTGTACGTGGTGCAGATGACCATGGTCATCCGGCGGGTGCCCAGGCTCAAACACGAGCCCTCCCGGCCCCAGAGGACGCGGCATGGCTGACCCGGACCGCCTGCTCGGCGGCTACGACCCCAATGCCGGCCGCAGCGCCCACGTGGCGTCGCGTCCGCAGCTGATTCCGGTGCCCTCGCTGCTGCGCGCCCTGCTCTCGGAGCACCTGGATCCCGGTTACGCCGCGGCCGCAGAAAGGCGTCGCGACGCCGACCCGCCCGGGGCGCGCGCACGCGCCTTCGGCTGGCTGTGGCAGGCGCTGGCGGCGCTGCTCATCGCGACGGTCTTCGCCGCCGCGGTCGCGCAGGCCCGCTCGGTCGCCCCCGGCGTGCGTTCGGCGCAGCAGCTCCTGCTGGGCAACGTGCGGTCGACCGAGACGACCGCCGCCAGGCTCGCCCAGCGGCGCAGCGAGCTGTCCGCCCGCGTCGACGACGTGCAGCGCCGCGCGCTGGCCGACGACGCCGAAGGGCAGCGGCTGCTGGCGCGTCTGGACGCGCTCGGCCTGGCCGCGGCCAACCGGGCGGTCATCGGCCCCGGCCTGAAGGTGATCGTGACGGATCCCGGTGCCAGCCCCAACCTTTCCGACGTGTCCAAGCAGCGGGTCAGCGGCAGCCGGCAGATCATCTTGGACCGGGACCTGCAGCTTGTCGTCAACTCGTTGTGGGCCAGTGGCGCCGAGGCGATTTCGGTCGGCGGCGTCCGCATCGGACCCAACGCGACCATTCGGCAAGCCGGCGGGGCGATCCTGGTCGACAACAACCCCACCAGTAGCCCGTACACGATCCTCGCGGTGGGGCCGGCCCGCGCGATGCGGGACACCTTCGACGAGAGCTCCGGCCGGCAGCGCCTCAAACTCCTCGAGGTCTCCTACGGCGTCGTCGTCACCGTGGACGCGGCCGACGGGCTGACACTGCCCGCCGGATCGATCCGCGATATCAAGTTCGCCAAACAGATTGGGCCACAGTGAGAAAAGTCCTCTCTCATCCGCTCACCCGGCGCTCGCGGACGGGAAATCGGGCATGATCGGCATCGCGGCGCTGGCGATCGGCATCGTGCTCGGCCTGGTTTTCCACCCCGCCGTGCCGGAGGTCGTCCAGCCCTACCTGCCCATCGCGGTGGTCGCCGCGCTCGACGCGGTGTTCGGCGGGTTGCGCGCCTACCTGGAACGAATCTTCGACCCCAAAGTCTTCGTGATCTCGTTCGTGTTCAACGTTCTCGTGGCGGCGCTGATCGTCTACGTCGGTGACCAGTTGGGTGTGGGCACGCAGTTGTCCACGGCCATCATCGTGGTGTTGGGGATCCGCATCTTCGGCAACGCCGCCGCGCTGCGGCGCCGGCTGTTCGGGGCGTGATGGTGAGCGAAGATCCGCCAGACGGCGCCCCCGAAAGTGCTGACGCGGCAAGCCGTTCGCCCCATGGCCGCCACGAGCTGCCGGCAAACCGCCCGCGCCCTCAGATCGGCGCGGTGCGCCGCACGGGGCTGTCGGGGCTGGTCCGCAGCGGCCGCTCCCGGTTCGCGTTCGGAACGTTGGCGACGCTGTTGTGCCTGCTGCTGGGCGTCGCCATCGTCACGCAGGTCCGCCAGAACGAGTCGGGCGACTCGCTGGAGACGGCGCGCCCGGCGGACCTGTTGGTGTTGCTGGATTCGTTGCGCCAGCGCGAGGCCACGTTGAACGCCGAAGTGAGCGAACTGCAGAACACACTGAATTCGCTGCAAGCGTCCGGCAACAACGACCAGGCCGCGATTGCGGCCGCCCAGGCCAAGCTGGCGGCCCTGTCCATCCTGGCCGGCGCGGTGGGGGCCACCGGGCCGGGGGTCACCGTCACCATCGACGACCCCGGTCCCGGCGTCGCGCCGGAGGTGATGCTCGACGTCATCAACGAACTGCGGGCCGCCGGAGCGGAGGCGATGGAGATCAACGACGCGCACCAGTCGGTGCGTGTGGGTGTAGATACCTGGGTGGCGGGTATGCCCGGCTCGCTGACCATCGACACCAAGACCCTGTCACCCCCGTATTCGATTCTGGCGATTGGCGATCCACCCACCCTGGCCGCGGCGATGAACATCCCGGGCGGCGCCGAGGACAGCATCAAGCGCGTCGGCGCGCGCATGTCCGTCCGGCAGGCCGACCGGGTGGACGTGACCACCTTGCGACAACCAAAACCGCACCAATACGCTCAGCCCGTCAAGTGAGCACTTCGGTCGACAGAACAGGACTACTCGTGAGCGATATCCCACCCGATTTGCACTACACCGCCGAACACGAGTGGGTTCGCCGAAGCGGGGATGCCACCGTGCGGGTCGGGATCACCGACTTCGCCCAGTCGGCGCTGGGCGATGTCGTCTTCGTTCAGCTGCCCGACGTCGGCGCCGCACTGACCGCGGGCGAATCGTTCGGCGAAGTCGAGTCGACCAAGTCGGTGTCGGACTTGTACGCCCCGGTTACGGGCAAGGTCGCCGCGGTCAACGCCGACCTGGAGGGCAGCCCGCAGCTGGTCAACTCGGACCCGTACGGCGCGGGCTGGTTGCTGGATGTCGAGGTGTCCGACGTCGCCGCATTGGAGTCGGCCATCTCGTCGCTGCTTGACGCCGAGGCCTACCGCGGAACACTGACCGAATGAGGATTGCTAATCTGCCTGCCAGCCGCGAGCGGTGCGGCGAACCGGCGGGGGAAAGGCGGAAAATCGGTCTTCCGATCGTCGGGTGGGGGCCACATTGCAGACCTATGCGCGGTACCGTCGACAGATCGACACTCGAACCCACCCGTCTTAGTAATCGGCAGTACCGGGCGAATAAACCCAGTAAGCAGCCGGCCGAGCGGCCCGGTCAAACAACGCCACAGCGGCCAGTGAGGAGCAGCGCGTGACGGACATGGACAACGACCAGACCTCTGACGAAGTCACGGTGGAGACGACCTCCGTCTTCCGGGCCGACTTCCTCAACGAACTGGACGCCCCCGCCCAGGCGGGCACCGAGACCGCGGTATCCGGGGTCGAAGGCCTCCCGGCGGGCTCGGCGCTGCTGGTCGTCAAACGGGGACCGAACGCCGGATCGCGCTTCCTGCTCGACCAGCCCATCACGTCCGCCGGCCGGCACCCCGACAGCGACATCTTCCTCGACGACGTGACCGTCAGTCGACGCCACGCCGAATTCAGGTTGGAAAACAACGAATTCAACGTGGTGGATGTCGGTAGCCTTAATGGCACCTACGTCAATCGGGAGCCCGTCGACTCGGCGGTGCTCGCCAACGGCGACGAGGTGCAGATCGGCAAGTTCCGCTTGGTGTTTCTGACCGGGCCCAAGCAGGGTGAGGATGGAGGATCCGGAGGCTAGTGAGCGCACCCGATAGCCCGGCACTGGCCGGGATGTCGATTGGGGCGGTCCTGGAACTGTTGAGGCCGGACTTTCCCGATGTCACGATCTCCAAGATTCGCTTCCTGGAGGCCGAGGGATTGGTGACGCCCCAGCGCGCCGCGTCGGGCTATCGGAGATTCACCGCGTACGACTGCGCGAGGTTGCGGTTCATCCTGACCGCGCAGCGCGATCACTACCTACCGCTCAAGGTCATTCGGGCGCAGCTGGACGCCCAGCCCGACGGCGAACTGCCGCCGTTCGGCTCGCCCTACGCCGCGCCGCGCCTGGTCTCGGTGGCGGGAATCGGGGAGGCCGACGACGAGCCGGGCGCCGGGCCCAAGTCCGACGCGGCCGCGGTGGCGCCGTCGAGCATTCGGCTCAGTCGTGAGGATCTGCTGGAGCGCTCCGGCGTCGACGGCGATCTGTTGACGGCGCTGCTCAAGGCGGGCGTGATCACCACCGGCCCCGGCGGCTTCTTCGACGAACACGCCGTCGTCATCCTGCAGTGCGCGCGGGCGCTTTCGGAGTACGGTGTCGAGCCGCGGCACCTGCGTGCGTTCCGCTCGGCGGCCGACCGGCAATCCGACCTGATCGCCCAAATCGCCGGGCCGGTAGTCAAAGCCGGCAAGACCGGCGCCCGCGATCGGGCCGACGACCTCGCGCGTGAGGTGGCCGCCCTGGCCATCACCCTGCACACGTCGTTGATCAAATCGGCCGTTCGCGACGTTCTCCATCGCTGAGGACTAGACTTCGTCGATAGCTTGGTTGTCAGCGGCACAGCGGTAATTCGGCGTCGTCGTTGCGCCAAGAACAACGGCGGTCTATGCGGAGGGCAGACACAGATGGGTGAAGTTCGTGTTGTCGGCATTCGCGTGGAGCAGCCGCAGAACCAGCCCGTGTTGTTGCTGCGCGAAACCGACGGCGACCGCTACCTGCCGATCTGGATCGGTCAATCGGAGGCCGCCGCCATCGCGCTCGAGCAGCAGGGCGTCGAGCCGCCGCGCCCGCTGACGCACGATCTGATCAGGGATGTGATTGCCGCGCTTGGTCATTCGCTCAAGGAGGTGCGCATCGTCGACCTGCAAGAGGGCACCTTCTACGCCGACCTGGTTTTCGACCGCAACATCACGGTGTCGGCGCGGCCCTCGGATTCGGTGGCGATCGCGCTGCGCGTCGGCGTCCCGATCTACGTCGAGGAGGCCGTGCTGGCCCAGGCCGGCCTGCTCATCCCGGACGAGAGCGACGAAGAGGGCGGCACCGCCGTCCGCGAGGACGAGGTGGAGAAGTTCAAGGAGTTCCTCGACAGCGTGTCGCCCGACGATTTCAAGGCCACCTAGGCCCCCGCGGGCGTACTACCCTGGACACCGACATCACGGATGCGTCTCAACTGGCATCGGGATGTCGACACGCCTGGCGGATAGCGCCCCCTCTTAGCCCGGCGGCGGCCATACTTTGATCACGACTTAAGGGCGCGGTAGCTATCGAACAGCGTAAGCTCTCTAGCACTCGGGCCTGAGCAAACGTGGCTGCGACCCAGCCACGAGACGCAGCTGGAAACGATAGCGCGATCGGCGAGAGGAAGCACCGTGAGCGAGCAGCCACGCCAAGAACAGCTAGACCTAGCTGACACCGCGACCGCCGCGCCGGAAGCGCCCGTGCAACCCGGGCTGTTTCCCGACGACTCCGTGCCGGACGAGCTGGTGGGCTACCGCGGCCCAAGCGCCTGCCAGATCGCCGGAATCACCTACCGCCAGCTGGACTATTGGGCGCGCACCTCGCTGGTGGTGCCGTCGATCCGCAGCGCCGCGGGCTCGGGCAGCCAGCGGCTGTACTCGTTCAAGGACATCCTGGTCCTCAAGATCGTCAAGCGGCTGCTCGACACCGGGATCTCGCTGCACAACATCCGGGTCGCGGTCGACCACCTGCGCCAGCGCGGCGTGCAGGACCTGGCCAACATCACGTTGTTCTCCGACGGCACCACGGTTTACGAATGCACGTCGGCCGAAGAGGTCGTCGACCTGCTGCAGGGCGGGCAGGGCGTGTTCGGCATCGCCGTCTCCGGCGCCATGCGCGAGCTCACCGGGGTGATCGCCGACTTCCCCGGCGAGCGGGCCGACGGGGGCGAGTCCATCGCCGCGCCGGAAGACGAGCTGGCGTCCCGCCGCAAGCACCGCGACCGCAAGATCGGTTAAGCGCACCCGCGCCGCCCGGCCGGGTAAACTGGCGCACGCATCGCACTCGTGCGGGAGAGTTCCGTGACGGCCAGTCACGGGCGCCGAAGGAGCAACACCTCTCCGCTAACCTCTCAGGCACCCGGACCGCGCGGGTTAACGATGCCTCTGGAAAGCGGTGCCGATCCCCGGCACCCGCCGATGGGGAAAGGCGCGCGGGCAGCACCCCGCGCCGAATCTCTCAGGCGCCCGGCGATCGGGTGAAGACAGAGGGAGAGGACCGCACGTCCTCTGCCTTGTCGACGCCGTAGGAGTTCGCCAGTGCCCGACCAATCAACCTTCGCAGCCCGGCACATCGGGCCGGACGGCCAAGCCGTCGCGACCATGCTCGCCGTCATCGGCGTCGATTCGCTCGACCAGCTGGCGGCCAAGGCCGTCCCCGCCGGCATCCTCGACAAGCTCACCGGCGGCGGGGCGGCACCCGGGCTGGACGAGCTGCCGCCGGCCGTCACCGAGACCGAGGCGCTGGCCGAGCTGCGGGCGATGGCCGAGGCAAACACGGTGGCCGTGTCGATGATCGGTCAGGGCTACTACGACACGCTCACCCCGCCGGTGCTGCTGCGCAACGTGCTGGAGAACCCGGCCTGGTACACCGCCTACACGCCGTACCAGCCCGAGATCAGCCAGGGCCGGCTGGAGGCGCTGCTGAACTTCCAGACGATGGTGGCCGACCTGACCGGGCTCGAAGTCGCCAACGCCTCGATGCTCGACGAGGGCACCGCGGCCGCCGAGGCCATGACGCTGATGCACCGCGCGACCCGCGGCACGTCGAACCGGCTGGCCGTCGACGCCGACCTGTTCGCCCAGACCGCGGCCGTGCTGGCGACGCGGGCGCGGCCGCTGGGCATCGAGATCGTCACCGCCGACCTGAGCGCGGGCCTGCCCGACGGCGACTTCTTCGGCGTCATCACGCAGCTGCCCGGCGCGAGCGGCCGGATCACCGACTGGGCCGCGCTGGTGCAACAGGCGCACGACCGTGGCGCGCTCATCGCCATCGGCGCCGACCTGCTGGCGTGCACGCTGATCACGCCGCCGGGCGACATCGGTGCCGACGTCGCGTTCGGCACGACCCAACGATTCGGTGTGCCAATGGGATTCGGCGGTCCGCACGCCGGTTACCTGTCCGTGCACTCCAAGCACGCCCGGCAGCTGCCGGGCCGGCTCGTCGGCGTGTCGCTGGATGCCGACGGCTCCCCGGCCTACCGGCTGGCGCTGCAGACCCGCGAGCAGCACATCCGCCGGGACAAGGCGACCAGCAACATCTGCACCGCGCAGGTGCTGTTGGCGGTGATGGCCGCGATGTACGCCAGCTACCACGGCGCCGACGGGCTGGCCGCGATCGCCCGCCGGGTGCACGCCCACGCCGAGGCCATCGCCGCGGCGCTCGGCGACGCGCTGGTCCACGCCACCTTCTTCGACACCGTGCTGGCGCGGGTCCCGGGTCGCGCGGACGAGGTGGTGGCCGCGGCCAAGGCGAACGGCGTCAACCTGTGGCGCGTCGACGCCGACCACGTCTCGGTCGCCTGCGACGAGGCCACCACCGACGCCCACGTGGCGGCCGTGCTGGAGGCGTTCGGGGTCGCGGCGGCCGAGCCGGCAGGCGTCGACATCGCGACCCGCACGTCGGAGTTCCTGACCCATCCGGCGTTCACGCAGTACCGCACCGAGACGGCGATGATGCGGTACCTGCGCACGCTGGCGGACAAGGATATCGCCTTGGACCGCAGCATGATTCCGCTCGGCTCCTGCACCATGAAACTCAACGCCGCCGCGGAGATGGAGCCGATCACCTGGCCCGAATTCGCGCGCCAGCACCCGTTCGCCCCGGCGTCCGACACGCCCGGGCTGCGCCGGCTGATCAGCGACCTTCAGACCTGGCTGGTGCGGATCACCGGGTACGACGCCGTGTCGCTGCAACCCAACGCCGGCTCGCAGGGCGAGTACGCCGGTCTGCTGGCCATCCACGACTACCACGCCAGCCGGGGCGAACCGCACCGCAACATCTGCCTGATCCCGTCCAGCGCGCACGGCACCAACGCGGCATCGGCGGCGCTGGCCGGCATGCGGGTGGTCGTGGTGGCCTGCCACGACAACGGTGACGTCGACCTGGATGACCTGCGCGCCAAGGTGACTCAGCACGGCGACGAGCTGTCCACGCTGATGATCACCTACCCGTCCACCCACGGCGTCTACGAGCACGACATCGCCGAGATCTGCGCGGCCGTGCACGACGCCGGCGGCCAGGTGTACGTCGACGGCGCCAACCTCAACGCGCTGGTCGGCCTGGCCCGGCCCGGAAAGTTCGGCGGCGACGTCAGCCACCTGAACCTGCACAAGACGTTCTGCATCCCGCACGGCGGCGGGGGACCGGGTGTGGGGCCGGTGGCGGTGCGCGAGCACCTGGCCCCGTTCCTGCCCGGGCACCCGCACGCCCCGGAATTGCCGCAGGGTCATCCGGTGTCCTCGGCGCCCTACGGCTCGGCCTCGATCCTGCCGATCAGCTGGGCCTACATCAGGATGATGGGCGCCGACGGCCTGCGGGCGGCGTCGCTGACCGCCATCGCGTCGGCCAACTACATCGCCCGCCGGCTCGACGAGTACTTCCCGGTGCTCTACACCGGGGAGAACGGCATGGTCGCCCACGAATGCATCCTGGACCTGCGGCCGATCACCAAGTCCACCGGCGTTACCGTCGACGACGTCGCAAAGCGGTTGGCGGACTATGGTTTTCACGCACCGACGATGAGCTTCCCGGTGGCGGGCACGCTCATGGTGGAGCCCACCGAGAGCGAGACGCTGACCGAGGTCGACGCCTTCTGCGAAGCGATGATCGCCATCCGCGGTGAGATCGACCGGGTGGGTTCGGGGGAGTGGCCGGTCGACGACAACCCGCTGCGGGGCGCGCCGCACACGGCCGAGTGCCTGCTGGTCACCGACTGGGAGCACCCGTACACGCGTGAAGAGGCCGCCTACCCGCTGGGCAAGGCCTTCCGGCCGAAGGTATGGCCGCCGGTGCGGCGCATCGACGGCGCCTACGGGGACCGCAACCTGGTGTGCTCGTGCCCGCCGGTGGAGGCGTTCGCCTGACCGGCTAGCCGAATCGCTCGACGATCGCCGCCGCGATCTGATCCGGCGCGTCCTCCTGGATGAAGTGCTTGGCGTGGGGCAGTTCGACGACGACGTGGTCGGGGAACGCCGCGCGCATGCGCGGGATGTTGGGACCCGGCCGGAAGGCGAAGTCCTTCATGCCCCAGACGAACAGGGCCGGTTTGGTGCCCAGCTTGTCCGGCACCTCCCGGGCGAGCCGCGCCAGCAGCGGGCCCGCGACCAGGATCTGCTTGGGCATCTCGGCGACGCCCCTGCGGGCGTCCGGGTTGGGCTGCACCGCGCGGTAGTGCGCCATCACCGCGTCGCTGGGGCGGTGCGCGGTTCCGGCGGGGACCAAACGCTCGACGAAGAAGTTGCGCTGCAGGATCGCGTATTGCAGTGGCGGGCTGGACATCACGCGGCTGAACATCTTCGTGGTGAATTCCGACGTCGGCCAGAACCAGGTGTTGCCCAGGATGACGCCGCGCACCCGCTCGGCACGCTGGACGGCGACCGCCATGCTGATGGGCCCACCCCAGTCCTGGCCCATGGTCAGGTAGCCGTCCAGGCCGAGATGGTCGACGAACTCGCCGACCACCCGGGCATGCTCCTCGATCGTGTAGCCGAACGCGGCCGGCCGATCCGAAAGGCCGAACCCGAGGTAATCCGGTGCGATGCAACGGAACCGGTCGCGCAGCGCGATGACGATGTTGCGGTACAGGAAGCTCCACGTCGGGTTGCCGTGATACAGCAGGATCGGCGGCCCGTCACCCTCGTCGAGGTAGTGCATGCGGCCTTGTGAGCTGTCGAACCAGCGCGACTGGAACGGATACAGCCGGGGGTCGGGGGTGAAGGCGATGCTCATGTCCGGCGGTCGAGCCGTCAGTACCGGCCGAAGGCCAGGGCGACGTTGTGGCCCCCGAACCCGAACGAGTTGTTGATGGCGTACCGGTAGTTGCCGCGCCGGGGATCGCCCGCCACCACGTCCAAATCGATTTCCGGGTCGAGGTTTTCCAGGTTCAGCGTCGGCGGGACGATCTGATCGCGCAGCGCCAGCACGGTCAGGATGGACTCCACCGCGCCGACCGCGCCGACCGAATGGCCCAGGGCGGACTTGGGCGCGTACACCGCCGGCTTGTTGCTGCCCAGCGCGTTGTTGATCGCCTTGCCCTCGGCCAGGTCACCGATCTGGGTGCCGGTGGCATGGGCGTTGACGTGGTCGATGTCGCCGGGCGTGAGGCCCGCGAGCTGGATGGCGCGCGTCATCGCCTGGCCGGCACGGTTGCCGCTCGGGTCCGGCGCCACCATGTGGTAGCCGTCGGACGTCACGCCGGCCCCCATCAGCCGGGCCAGGATGCGCGCCCCGCGCGCCTTTGCGTGCTGCTCGGTTTCGAGCACCATCAGGGCGCCGGCCTCGCCGAACACGAACCCGTCGCGGTCCTTGTCGAACGGGCGGCAGGCCCCGGCCGGATTCGCGTTGTTCGTCGACATCACGATCCGCATGTTCGCGAAGGCGGCGATGGGCACCGCCTCGATCCTGGTCTCGACGCCCCCGCAGATCGCGACGTCGGCCTCCCCGAACGCCATCGCCTGCCAGGCCCGGGCGATGGCCTCGGAACCGGACGCACACGCCGACACCGGCGTCATCACCCCGGCCCGGGCCCGTCGTTCCAGCCCCACCGCGTTGGCGGCCGCGTCGGGCATGTACTTGCTGACGGCCAGCGGCGAGACCGCCTTCACACCCCGGGCGCGCAGGGTGTCGCGGGTGAAGACCAGTTCCTCGCCGGAGCCGAAACCGGTGCCGATGGACACCAGCACCCGGTTGGGGTCGACCTCGGGCGAGCCGGCATGGTCCCAGGCCCGCCGGTTGACGATGGCGGACATTCGGGCCAGGTAGCCCGTCCTGCGCAGCTCCGCCGGGTTCAGCTCGCTGTCGAACTCCTCGAGCAGGTGCCCGCCGATGCGAACCGGGAGGTCGAATTCCTCCACGAACGGGTCATCGAGTTCGCGGATCCCACTTTGGCAGTCGAGGAGCAACTTCCAGGTCGTCTCGGCATCGGTGGCCAACGCGGTGGTCATCGCGAACCCGGTCACGACGATGTCCGGAAGCGCCTGCCCAGTAACCAGATTCGTCATTGCTGTCGCCGTCATCCTTTCGCAGCGTCACCCCCGGCCGTGTTCGCGGACGCGCGTGTTGGCAGGTCACCCTCCCCAGGTGAGAAGGAAGGCGCCCGACCCGAACCATCGCACCGCTCCCCATAGCGTTGGCCGTGGCATCAACCTCGGTCGAGCCTAGCGCCAAGTTGGGATTCCGAGCCGGAACACCCCGCCGCAACCTTCGCTTACCGGTCCGTACCCGAGCCTATCCCCGGCCTCAGCCCAGGAAGGCGTTGATGGCCGCGGCGAGGTCGGGGGACGCCGAGCTGGCCAGATTCTGGTAGCCACCACCGCTGAGCTGGGCGACCGCCTCCCAGGTTGCGCGGTCCGGGTCGCCGCCGAAGTCGATGACGTTCACCGCGATCGGCTTGGCCGGGTCGGCGCTCTTGCGGATGAAGTCCTGCAGGCCGGGGCCGTCGAGGGTCTGGTCGGTGTGCGGGCCCGCCGTGATGACCAGGATCGAGTTGGTCTGGCCGGCGCGGTAGTTGGCCTGCAGGTCCTGGTAGATCATCCGCAGGGTGGTGAAGGACACCGCGCCACCGGCCGAGGAGTATTGCTTGTCCAGCGCGGCCGTCAGCGCCGTCGACCTCGGCTGGCCGTTGACCGGGTCTCCGAGCGGGCCGCCGGGCACCTCCGAACGCCCCTCGTGGCCGTCGAACGTCCACAGGCCGACCACTGCGGTCGGCGGCAACGCCCTGATCTTGTCCTGAAGTGCGCCAATCACATTCGCCAGCCGGGACTTGCCGCCTTCCTGGCCGGGCATGGACTGGTCGAGCATGATGGTCGCGGCCAGTCCGCTCGACGGGGCGGCCATGGCCTCGGCCAGCGTCGCGCGCATGGCCTCGTCACCCACCGACAGCGCCGCGGGCAGCGCCGGGAACGAGGTGACCGGGCTGCTGGGCGGGGAGACGCCGTTGACCCGGAAACCGGCCTTGGCCAGCTTGGCGAGTTGATCCGGCTTGTGCATGAAGCGGGCGAACTCGCTGGCCGCCGAGGTCTGGTCCTTGGTCAGCCAGGACCCGCTGAGCAATACAGTGGGATAGTCGGCGACCGGCGCCGGCCCGGACGGCATCCAGGAAGCCAACGCGCCCTTGGCGTTTGGCAGCGTCTGCCCCCGCTGGAACAGTTGCTGCTCGGTGGTGACCACGGCGTGCACCGGCGCGCTTGCCGCGTCAGGGTGCCCGATCAGGATGTCCATCGCCTCGGTCAGCGAGTTGTTCGCCAGCTTGGGTTGCGCGCCCAGCACCGTGCGCACCGCGCCGGTACCCTGCGTCGCGGGGCCACCGGGAGGCGCCGCGGCCGCCGCTATCGCTTCCCCGGCCAGGAACGCGGCGTCACCGTTGCCGCTCATCGGCACGGCCAGCCGCAGCGACCCCCACGCCGGCAGGTTCACGCCGGCCAGCCCGTTCGGGTTCGTCTGCAGCCCGGGCAGCGCCGCCCAGGTCTGGTTGCCGAGCGCCTGCTGCAGCTCGGGACGGACGGCCAGCACCACCGGCGACGTCACCAGCGAGCGGCTGTCGGTGATCGTTTTCTGCGCCGTGGCCCCGGCGAGCCGGGCGGCCGAGATCGAGCTTGCCGGGATCCACAACGCCGGCTGTCCGCCCAGCTCGGCGGGCCACTTGCCGATGAATCCGTTGAGCACCGCGTCGGAGGCGGCCGGTTTGACGCTGACCGCCACGCAGTGGTCGCCGATCGGGCCGGCGGTGGCGTTGTAGCTTTCCGCGAACTGTTGCACCGAATCGGCGATCGACGGGTCGGCGACCACCGCGACCGTCTCCTTGCCGCCCACGCAGCCCCCGGCGGCCTTGTGCGAGCGGTTGGACAGCGCGTCGCCGAAGAAGCTCCACAGGATCACGCTGCCCACCACCACGACGACGGCGACCAGCGCCACGATCACGCCGATGCTGACACCCCGCCGCCCGCCCTCGCTGCGGTGGCCGCCGCGCCAATCGCCGAGCCCGCGGTGGCCGCGGGAAAACAGCGAGGGCGACGAGGCCGGCGGCTCCGCGCTCGACGGGCCGGGCTGCCGGGGCGGGAACTCCGGGTAGTCGTCGGCAGTGCCGCCCTCGGACGCGTCGCCGGCGGCATAGGGTTCATCCTCGGCGGGGAAGTCGTCGTCGCCGCGGAAGTCATCGTCGGCGGGATAGTGCCCCTCGTCCGAGTAGTCCTCGGTGACGTCGTCCCGCTGCTGGTCGTCCGCCTCGCCGTCGTCGTACGGCTCGTCGACGGAGTCGTCAGGGTCGGGCAAACTGTGCCTACCCATAGCGGTGTCCGTCGCCTTTCCGTCGATGAAGCCGAGCTGTTGTCAATCCGCCGCTGATCTTAGTCATCGGCGGCGTCGATGCGCCGCGAGCCCGATGCGGGCACGGGCTCAATCTCACCGCGCCGCGCGGGCCTTGGCTTCGCGCCGGCGGCGATGCAGGATCGGCTCGGTGTAGCCGTTGGGCTGCTGCGTGCCGGTCAGGATCAGGTCCTGGGCGGCCAGGAACGCCAGGCTGTCGTCGAAGTTGGGCGCCATCGGCTGGTACGCCGCATCCTTGGCGTTCTGCTCGTCCACCAGCGGCGCCATCCGCTCCAGGCTGGCGCGCACGTCCTCCTCGGTGATCACACCGTGCCGCAGCCAGTTGGCCAGCAGCTGGCTCGAAATCCGCAGCGTGGCACGGTCTTCCATGAGCGCCACGTCGTGGATGTCGGGCACCTTCGAGCAGCCGACGCCCTGGGCGACCCAGCGCACCACGTAGCCCAGGATCGACTGGCAGTTGTTGTCGACCTCCTCGCGGATCTCCTCGGGCGCCCAGGCCAGTTCCTTGGCCAGCGGGATGGTCAGCAGCTCGTCGATGTTGGTGCGCTTCTTGCCCGCCAGCTCCTCCTGGACGGCGCCCACGTCGACGTAGTGGTAGTGCATCGCGTGCAGGGTGGCCGCCGTCGGCGAGGGCACCCACGCGGTGGTGGCGCCGGCCTTGGGCTGGCCGATCTTCTGCTCGACCATGTCGGCCATCAGCTCGGTCATCGCCCACATGCCCTTGCCGATCTGGGCCTTGCCCTTGAACCCGGCGGCCAGCCCGATGTCGACGTTGGCGTCCTCGTAGGCCTTGATCCAGGTGCTGTTCTTCATCGCACCCTTGCGGATCATCGGGCCGGCTTCCATCGAGGTGTGGATCTCGTCACCGGTGCGGTCCAGGAAGCCGGTGTTGATGAACACCACCCGGTCGGCCGCGGCCTTGATGCACGCCTTGAGGTTGACGGTGGTGCGCCGTTCCTCGTCCATGATGCCGACCTTGAGGGTGGCCTGCGGCAGGCCCAGGACGTCCTCGACGCGGCTGAACAGCTCGCAGGTGAACGCGACCTCGTCGGGACCGTGCATCTTGGGCTTGACGATGTAGATGGATCCGGTGCGGCTGTTGGCCAGCGGGCCGTTGTCGGAGCCGGTCTTGAGCCCGTGGATCGCGGTCAGGCCGGTGAACAGCGCGTCCATGATGCCCTCGAACACCTCGTTGCCCTCGGCGTCCACGATCGCGTCGTTGGTCATCAGGTGGCCCACGTTGCGGACGAACAACAGGCTGCGGCCGGGCAGGGTCAGCTGGCCCTCACCGTCGGGCGTGGTGTAGGTGCGATCCTGGTTGAGCACCCGGGTGAAGCTCTTGCCGTCCTTGGCGACCTCCTCGGACAGGTCGCCCTTGTTCAGGCCGAGCCAGTTGCGGTAGCCGAGCACCTTGTCGTCGGCGTCGACGGCGGCCACCGAGTCCTCGAAGTCCATGATCGTGGTGACCGCGGATTCCAGCACCACGTCCTTGATGCCGGCGCGGTCGGTCTTGCCGATCGGCGATTCCGGGTCGAGAAGGATCTCGATGTGCAGGCCGTGGTTGACCAGCAGCACCGACCAGTCGGGGGAGCCGAGCTCGCCGGTGTAGCCGGCGAACTTCTCCGGGCTGGCCAGGCCGACGGAGCCGTCACCGGTCGCCACCTTCAGCTGCCCGTCGTCGACGGACAGGCCCGTCGCGTCCGCCCAGGAGCCGGACTCCAGCGGCACGGCCTCGTCGAGGAACTTGCGCGCGTAGGCGATGACCTTGTCGCCGCGAACCTTGTTGTAGCCGGTGCCCTTT
The DNA here is from genome assembly GCF_001667595.1 of Mycobacterium sp. E2989. NCBI lineage: Bacteria > Bacillati > Actinomycetota > Actinomycetes > Mycobacteriales > Mycobacteriaceae > Mycobacterium > Mycobacterium sp. E2989. The sequence goes on from NZ_LZJX01000095.1 coordinate 42,659, forward strand.
TCAGCGCCGTCGTCCTCCGGGATCACGTCGGTGCCGTACAGGGCGTCGTACAGCGAGCCCCAGCGCGCGTTCGCGGCGTTCAGCGCGAAGCGGGCGTTGAGCACCGGCACCACCAGCTGGGGGCCCGCGGTCGTGGTGATCTCGTCGTCGACACCGGAGGTGGTGATGGTGAAGTCTTCGGGTTCGGGCAGCAGGTAACCGATTTCGGTGATGAACTGGCGGTACGCCTCGACGTCGAACGGCTCGATGACGCGTTGGCGGTGCCACTTGTCGATCTGGGCCTGCAGCTCGTCGCGCCGGCGCAGCAGATCCTGGTTCTTGGGCGTGAGGTCGGTGACGACTTTGTCGACTCCGGCCCAGAAGCTGTCCGCGTCGATGTCGGTGCCGGGCAGGGCCTCGTTGTTCACGAAGTCGTAGAGCACTCGGGCGACGCGCAGGTTCCCCGCCGACACGCGATCAGTCATGTTTCTCCTCCATAATGAAGCCTCTTCAAGCCGCCATTGGCTCGGAGCGGCAATGCCTTCAGCGTACCGAGCAGCAGCCTGGTGAGCTTATCCGCCTAACCCGCCACCCCAGGTCAGGCCGCGCTGACAGCTCAAAACCAGGCCGCCGCGGCGGGCCAGGGGATCGTTTTCCAGCAACGCATCCGCGCGCGGGGATCCTGCGCCCTCCAGCACTTTGTTGACTGGCAGCCGATGGAAATCATACGGGCTCTTGCGAATCCGCCTCGGGGACGGCGTACCCCTAAGCCTCGCGCATCGTGCCGACGAGGTCCTCAACCAGGTCTTCCATCGCGACCATCGCCACCACCTCGCCGCCCGCGCCGGTCACCAGCGCCAGATGGCTGTTGCTGCGGCGCATCCGTGACAGCGCGTCGGCCAGCGGCAGCGACTTGGGCAGCCGCGGCAGGGGCCGGACCATCGCCAGGTCGATCACCGTGCGCGGATCGTCACCGAGCGTCAGCATGTCCTTGATGTGCAGGTAGCCGATGAAGTCGCCGGCGGCGTTCGCCACCGGAAACCGCGAGTAGCCGGTCCGGGCCAGGGCCTGCTCGACGGCGCCGATCGTCGGCCCGCTGCCCGGCGCGGCCACCGGCACGGCGTGGACGTCGGCGAGCGGGACGGCCACGTCGCCGACCACCCGGGTGCCGATCTGCAGCGCCCGCGTCAGCCGGGTGTGCTCCTCGCGGTCCAGCAGGCCTTCGGATTCCGATTCGGCGATCATCTCGCTGAGCTCAACGGGGGAGACCGCGATCTCGAGCTCTTCCTTGGGCTCCACGCCCAACGCGCGGACCACCACGCTGGCGCACTTGTTGTAGAACACGATCAACGGCCGGACGGCTCGCACATAGGCCAGGTAGGCCGGCACCAGCAGCATCGCGGTGCGCTCGGGGCCCGCCAGCGCGATGTTCTTGGGCACCATCTCGCCGAGCAGCACGTGCAGCGTGACGACGATCGCCAGCGCGATGGCGAACGACAGCGTGTGCAGCAGCGTCGGGGGAATGCTGGTCAGGCCCAGCGCCGAGCGCAGCAGGCTGGAGACCGCCGACTCACCGATCCGGCCGAGCAGCAGCGAGGCGGCCGTGACCCCCAGCTGGGCCCCGGCCAGCATGGCCGGGAGCTGCTCGCCGGCACGGATCACGGTGACCGCCCGCGCCTTGCCCTGTTCGGCCAACGCTTCGAGGCGGTCGCGCCGGGCCGAGATCAGCGAGAATTCCGCCCCGACGAAGAAGGCGTTCACGCCGATCAGCAGGATCGCCAGGACCACGCCCACGGGATCGCTCATCGTTGCCCCCCGGCCGCCGCGGTCTCGCCGTCACCGCGAAGCTCGATCAGCTCCAGCAGGTCGATGCGGCGTCCCTCCATCCGGATGACGGTCGCTTGCCACCGCAACGCATGGTCCAGCAGCCCGTCGGCGTCCAGGGCCGGCAGCTTGACCGTTTCGCCGGCCACCGGGATGTGACCGAATTCGCGCAGCGCCAGCCCGCCGATGGTCTCGTAGGGCCCCTCGGGGGCGCGGAAGCCGGTGGCGGTGGCCACCTCGTCGATGCGCAGCAGACCCGAGACCCGCCAGCCGCTGCCCGCCGCGACCACGTCCGGGGTGGCGTCGTCGTGTTCGTCGCGGACGTCGCCGACGATTTCCTCGATCAGGTCCTCGACCGTCACCATGCCCGCGGTGCCGCCGTATTCGTCGACGACCATCGCGGTCTGCAGGCTGTTGGCGCGGATCTCCGCCATGACGGCGTCGCCGTCCAGCGTCGACGGCACCACCGGAACGGGCCGCGCCACGGTCGTCAGCAGCGTGCGCGCCCGGTCGGCCGCCGGGATGGCCAGCACCTGTTTGACGTGCACGATGCCGACGGTTTCGTCGAGGTCGCCGTCGACGATCGGGAAGCGGGAGAAGCCGGACTCGGCGGCCGCGGCCACCAGGTCGGCGACGGTCTCGTCGGTCTGCAGCGCCACGATCTTCGACCGGGGCGTCATCAGCTCCTCGGCGGTCAGGGTGCCGAACTGCAGCGAGCGCCGCACCAGCGCGGCGGTGGCCGCGTCCAGGGAGCCGCTGCGCGCCGAGGAGCGCACCAGCGACAACAGCTCCTGCGGCGACCGCGCCGACCGCAGCTCCTCGGCCGGTTCGATGCCCAGCCGGCGCACGATCCAGTTCGCCGCGCCGTTGGTGAGCCGGATCGCCGGGGTGAACAGCAGCGAGAACAGCAACTGGACGCCTACCACGGCCCGGGCCGTGGACAACGGCCGGGCGACGGCGAGGTATTTCGGGACCAGCTCGCCGAACACCATCGACACCGAGGTGACGATCACCAACGCCACGAACGCCATGATCGCGTCGGCCACCTTGTCGGGAACGCCCATCGCGTCGAACCACGGGTGCGGCAGGTCGGCCAGCATCGGGTCGGTCAGGTAACCGGCCGCCAGGGTGGTCGCCGAGATGCCCAACTGGGCGCCGGACAGCTGGAACGACAGCTTGTGGTGGGCCCGCCGGATCGCGCGGTCCCGGCGCCCGCCGCCGCGGGCGTTGGCCTCCACCGCGCTGCGGTCCAGCGTCGTGAGCGAGAACTCGGCGGCCACGAATATCGCGTTGCCGAAGATGAGCACCGCGATGGCCACGATGCTGAGCGCGGTGACGTTGACGTTCATCGATCACGCCGCCCGCCGGCCGATCGGCCTGCCCGCCTCGCCGGGGAGGGCTCCGCATCGGGCGGCTCGTCCGACGGCTGCCGCCCCCGAAAGCCCATGGCCTGCACGGGTGCCTGCGGCACGTCGATCCTTTCGCTGCGGAGAATCCGGTGCGGACGCGGTCGCCTCCGTCTTTGCTGATTTATGGTAGCCGGATCCGGGCCGCGCCCCGGCCGAGCACCGTGTTCGCCGGCGCCCCGCTCGGGGACCGCGACCCAAGTATGGGTTGCCTAACCTTACTCCGGTAGGCTCTGCGCACTATGGCCTCCGAAGCCCCACCCGAAACCCAACCGGCCCAAGCCCTTCCGCGCGAGCGCGCCGACATCCCCCACGAGATCGCGCGCATCGCCCGGCCGCCGCTGCCCGTGCTGGAGGCGCCCTTCGCGCTGCGCGTCGCGCGGCACGAGGACGCGGGCATGGTGTCGGACTGGATGAACCGCCCGCACCTGGCGGCGGCCTGGGAATACGACTGGCCCACCCCGCGGTGGGAGCGACATCTGGGTGCGCAGCTGGACGGCACGTATTCGCTGCCGCTGATCGGCGCCGTCCGCAACACGGCGTGCGCCTATCTCGAAGTGTATTGGGGCGCAAAGGATTTGATTTCTCGGCATTACGATGCCCAGCCCTTCGACCTGGGGCTGCACGCCGCGATCGCCGACCCCGCCATGGTGCACCAGGGGCTGGGCGCGACGCTGCTGCCGCGGATCGTCGGCAGCCTGTTCGCCGCGGAGCCCCGGTGCCGGCGCATCATGTTCGACCCCGATCACCGCAACACCTCGGCGCGCCGCGTGTGCGAGTACGTCGGCTGCGCGTTCCTCGGCGAGCACGACACCGGGAACCGGCGCATATCGCTCTACGCGCTGCCCCGTCCGGACGCGTGACCGGGGCCGCTCACCAACCCAGCGGCAGCGGATGCCCTTCGGCGAATCCGGCGGTGGACTGCACCCCGACGACGGCCCGCTCGTACAGCTCGGTCAGGTTGGCGGCGCCGACGTAGGTGCACGTGCTGCGCACGCCCGAGGTGATGTGGTCGAGCAGATCCTCGACGCCGCCGCGATCGGGGTCCAGCTCCATGCGTGATGTCGAAATGCCTTCCTCGAACAGCGCTTTGCGGGCGCGATCGAACGCGGTGTCGGCGGCGCTGCGGGCCACCACCGCTCGCTTGGAGGCCATGCCGTAGCTCTCCTTGTAGGGCTGGTCCTCGCGGTCGCGCATCAGGTCCCCGGGCGATTCGTAGGTCCCGGCGAACCACGAACCGATCATCACGTTGGACGCCCCGGCCACCAGCGCCAGGGCCACGTCCCGCGGGTGCCGGACGCCGCCGTCGGCCCACACGTGCCCACCCAATTGCCTTGCCGCCGAGGCGCATTCGACCACGGCCGAGAACTGTGGGCGGCCCACGGCGGTCATCATCCGGGTGGTGCACATCGCCCCCGGCCCGACGCCGACCTTGACGATGTTGGCCCCGGCGCCCAGCAGGTCGCGGGTGCCCTCGGCCGAGACGACGTTGCCCGCCACCAGCGGCACGCCGAGTTCCAGCGACGACACCGTGCGGATCGCGTCGAGCGTCTTGACCTGGTGCCCGTGCGCGGTATCGATGACGAGCACGTCGACGCCCGCCTCGACCAGGGAGCGCGCCTTGGCCCCCACGTCGCCGTTGATGCCGACGGCCGCGCCCACCCGCAGCCGTCCGGTGCCGTCGACCGCCGGCGTGTAGAGGCCGGTCCGGACGGCCCCGGTGCGGGTCAGCACGCCGGACAGCGTGCCGTCCGCGTTCGTCACCACGGCGACGCCGATCGGGGCGTGCTCGAGCAGGTCGAAGATCTTGCGCGGCTCGGTGCCGGCCGGGGCGGTGACGAAATCGGTGATGGCGACGTCGCGCACCCGGGTGAAGCGGTCCACGCCCAGGCAGCAGGATTCGCTGACCAAACCGATGGGGCGGCCCTCGAACGCGACGACGGCGACCCCGTGGGCGCGCTTGTGGATCAGCGCCGTCGCGTCGGACACCGAATCGTCGGGCCCCAGCACCACCGGGGTGTCGAGAACCAGGTCCCGGCTCTTGACGAACTCCACGGTCTGCTGCACCGCGGTGATCGGCAGGTCCTGCGGCAGGATGACCAGGCCCCCCCGCCGCGCGACCGTCTCGGCCATCCGCCGCCCGGCCACCGCGGTCATGTTGGCGACCACCACCGGAATGGTGGTGCCCGAGCCGTCGGCGGTGGACAGGTCGACGCTGAAGCGCGAGGCGACCTCCGACCGGTTCGGCATGATGAAGACGTCGTTGTAGGTCAGGTCGTACCCGGGCCGATGCCCGTCCAGGAATCTCATCGCCGTCGCCTGCCCCCTCGTGTCCTCTAGTAGTACCCCGCTAGGCGGGCACTTCGCTGCGGTCCCCGCTCCACAGCGTGTGGAAGCGCTTGGCCGGGTCGTCGTCGATGCGGCCGTAGGTGTGTGCCCCGAAGAAGTCCCGCAGGCCCTGGGTCAGCGCGGCCGGCAGCCGCTCGGTGCGCAGGGCGTCGTAGTAGGACAGCGCGGAGGAGAAGCCCGGGATCGGGATGCCCAGGCGCGTGGCGGTCACCACGACGCGACGCCAGCCGTCGATGGCGGCCTCGATCGCGCTCCGGAAGTAGGGCGCGACGATCAGGGACGGCAGGTCGGGGTCCTCGTCGAAGGCGTCCTTGATGCGGTTGAGGAACTTCGCGCGGATGATGCAGCCGCCGCGCCAGATGGTGGCCAGGTCACCCGGCGTGATGTCCCAGTCGTATTCGGCGCTGCCGGCCTGGATCTGGTTGAAGCCCTGGGCGTAAGCGATGATCTTCGACGCATACAGGGCCTGGCGGACATCCTCCACGAATTGCTTTGCATCGCTGGGCTTTTCGCCCAGCTGGCCGGACGCCAGCCCGGTGGTGGCCCTGCGCTGGGTCACCGAACCCGACAGCGCGCGGGCGAACACCGCCTCGGCGATGCCGGTGACCGGGACACCGAGGTCCAGCGCCGACTTCACCGTCCAGCGGCCGGTGCCCTTCTGCTCGGCCTCGTCGAGGATGACGTCGACGAGCGGCTTACCCGTCTTGGCGTCGTTCTGACGCAACACTTTTGCGGTGATCTCGACGAGGAAGCTGTCCAGGTCGCCTTTGTTCCACTCGTCGAAGACGTCGGCGATCTCGCCCGCGGTCTTGCCCAGGCCGTCGCGCAGCAGCTGGTAGGCCTCGCCAATCAGCTGCATGTCGGAGTACTCGATGCCGTTGTGCACCATCTTCACGAAGTGGCCGGCGCCGTCGGGCCCGATGTGGGTGCAGCACGGGACGCCGTCGACGTGGGCGGAGATCTCCTCGAGCAGCGGGCCCAGCGACTTGTACGACTCGGCGGGGCCGCCCGGCATGATCGAGGGCCCGTTCAGCGCGCCCTCCTCGCCGCCCGAGATGCCGGCGCCGACGAAGTGCAGGCCGCGCTCCCGCATGGCCTTCTCCCGTCGAATGGTGTCGGTGTAGAGGGCGTTGCCACCGTCGATGATGATGTCGCCTTCCTCCATGGCGTCGGCAAGCTCGTTGATCACCGCGTCGGTGGGGTCGCCGGCCTTGACCATGATCAGCACCCGTCGGGGCTTCTCGAGCGCGTCCAGGAACTCGGCGATGGACTCCGAGCGCACGAAGTTGCCCTCGTCGCCGTGCTCGGACAGCAGCGCGTCGGTTTTCGCGATCGACCGGTTGTGCAGCGCGACGGTGTAGCCGTGCCGGGCGAAATTGCGTGCGATGTTCGAACCCATCACCGCCAGCCCGGTGACGCCGATTTGCGCGGTACCCGTAGTCGAATCGGACGAACTCATGTCTTGGCCTCTCACGTCGGTGAACTCTGCCGAAAAGCTTTCCGTCACACTGTGGCACAGCGGGCAGGCGTGCGCCCGGGGTGATCGCTTCGGCGTCGGGTCAGAGGTTGAACAGGCGCCGCAGCTCCGTGAGCCACGGTACGGCCAGCGCGACGGTGGGCACCACGAACACGGCCACCGCGGACAGGTATGCGGCCGCCGAAAGCGCCAAGCTGTTGCCGTCCCCGCACAGCCGGCGCACGCGGACCACCGTGCTGGGGCCGCCGGCGGCCAACGCGCCCGACGGCGCGCGCCCCGACGCGCAGGCAACCAGCGCGCGGGCCAGGGGAGTGCGACCCGCCGCGCGCACGGCGGCGTCGTCGGCGAGCAGCTCGACGAGGAGCTTCACCGCGCCGAGCGCGTTCGCGCTGCGCACCAGCCGCGGGAAGGCGGCGTGCACGGCGGTGAAGGCCTCCAGGACGAGGTCGTGCCGGGCGCGCAGGTGGGCCCGCTCGTGGCTGAGGATCGCGGCGACCTCGGCATCGGCGAGCGCGCTCAGCGCGCCCTCGCTGACGACCACCCGGCTACGGACGCCCGGCAGGCAGTAGGCGAGCGGCTGCGGGACGTCCAACACCCGGAGGTCGCGGGTGCGGGCGCAGGGCCGGGGGAGCGCCCCGTCGTGCCCGTGGCCAACCAAATCGACCACCATGCGGTGATGGGCTCGCCGGCGCCGGTTGACGATGGCGACCCGGACGACGGCGACCATCAAGCGGGCGCCGACCAGCACCGTCAGGGCGAACACGCTGATGTAGGCAGCCCACAGCGGCCACCCGAGCCGGCCGGCCGCGCCGACGATGCTGGCCGTGGGCCGCCCGTCGGGACCCGGCATCAACAGCCGAGTGGCGATGGCGATGCCGGCGCTGAACGCCGAGAGGACCGCGGCCAGCGCGATGGCCTGCCACAACACCATCGCGGCGCGCGGAGCGCGCAGCGGCCAGCTCGCGCGTGCCAACAAGGCCGGCACCGGGCCGACCAGCAGCACCGCGAGGATGGTGAAGGCCAGCGCGGACACGCTGCCAGTCTCCCTCAGTCCTCCGTCGACGCGCCAGCGGATGGCGCGTGATCGCGTTGATTGGCCTCGAGTTCGGCCAGCGCCCGCCGCAGGGCGTCCGCCTCGTCGGCGCCCACCCGCTCGACGAAGTGCACCAGCGCGGCCTGCCGGCCGCCGGAGTCTTCCGCCTGGGCGAGGGCGTCCACCATCAGGCCGGCGACCAGTTCGTCGCGGCCGTGCACGGGCGCGTAGCGGTGCGCGCGGTCGTCGCGAATCTGGGAGACCAGGTTCTTCTTGGCCAGCCGTTGCAGGACGGTCATGATCGTCGTGTAGGCAAGGTCGCGTCGCGCGGACAACGCGTCATGGACCTGCCGGACCGTTTGAGGCTCGGGCATGGACCACAAGTGATCCATCACCGCGCGTTCCAGATCCCCCAGCCGGGTCAGTTTCGCCATAGTGCGTTCTCTCCTGAGCGTCGACATCATCGTACTCCGCGTTACTACCGACCGTCGTACCGAAGCGGCTCCCCGCGCCGCCGAATAGGTGCTTGCGAAATTAGGGCAGCCTTGCCTATGCTAACCGGGTCGAGCGAACAACGACCGCGGCAGAGTCCTGAGGGCTGCAGTGACCCCCGGTCTACTCGATCGGCGAGCCCCGTGCCCAGCGGCACGGGGCTCAGCCGTTTCTGGGCGATGGTGTAAACACAGAACGTGCCACAGCCGCCGACCATGCCACCGGATTTCACCGCGCCCTTCGATCAGGAGATCGGGCTGCAATTCACCGAACTCAGCCCCGACGGCGCCCGGGCGCAACTCGAGGTCACCCCCAAGCTGCTGCAGCCGATGGGCCTGGTGCACGGCGGTGTCTACTGCTCGATCATCGAGAGCATGGCCAGCGTGGCGGCCTACACCTGGCTCGCCACCCGTGGCGGCGGCAACGTGGTCGGCGTCAACAACAACACCGACTTTCTGCGTTCCATCGGCTCGGGCATGGTCTACGGCACCGCCGAGCCGATCCATCGGGGCCGGCGCCAGCAGCTGTGGCTGGTCACCATCACCGACGACGACGGCAAGGTGGTGGCCCGCGGCCAGGTGCGGCTGCAGAACCTCGAGGCGTAGCCGAGGCGGCCGGTTAGCTCGCGCGCCTGGTGGTCGCCGGGCGCTTGGCCTCCGCCGCAAGCACCGCCAGTTGTTCGAGGCGGGTGCGGGCGAAGGCCTGCTGCTCGGTGATGGTCAGCTGGCCGCGGCGGGTGCTCAGGAACGTGACCGTCCACGACAGCAACGTGCTGACCTTCGTCTTGAACCCGACCAGGTAGACCAGGTGCAGCACCAGCCACATCAGCCAGGCGATGAAGCCGCTGAACTCCAGCGGGCCGACCTTGGCCACGGCGGAAAACCGCGAGACGGTGGCCATGGAGCCCTTGTCGAAGTACTGGAACGGCTCGCGCTCCGCCGGGTTCGCGCCGCCCAGTTCGGCCTTGATCGTGCCGGCGACGTACTTGGCGCCCTGAATGGCGCCCTGGGCCACGCCCGGAACGCCCTCGACGGCGGCCATGTCGCCGATCACGAACACGTTCGGGTGTCCCGGGATCGACAGGTCGGGCAGCACCTTGACCCGGCCCGCCCGGTCGAGTTCGACCGACGACTGCTCGGCCAGGTCCCGGCCCAGCCCGCTGGCCTGCACGCCGGCGGACCACACCTTGCAGGCGGACTCGATGCGCCGGACGGTGCCGTCGGAGTCCTTGACCGTGATGCCGTTGCGGTCGACGTCGGTGACCATCGCCCCCAGCTGGATCTCCACGCCCATCTTCTCCAGCCGGGCCCGCGCCCGCGTCCCCAGCTTCTCGCCGAACGGCGGCAGCACGGCCGGGGCGGCGTCGAGCAAGATCACCCGCGCCCTGGTGGAGTCGATGCCCCGGAAGGAGCCCTTCAGGGTGTGGGCCGCCAATTCCGCGATCTGCCCGGCCATTTCGACGCCGGTGGGGCCGGCGCCGATGACGGTGAACGTCAGCAGCTTGGCCCGTCGCTCCGGATCACTCGACCGCTCGGCCTGTTCGAACGCGCTCAAGATCCGTCCGCGCACCTCGAGCGCGTCGTCGATGGACTTCATGCCGGGCGCGAACTCGGCGAAGTGGTCGTTGCCGAAGTAGGACTGGCCCGCGCCGGCGGCGATAATCAGGCTGTCGTAAGGGGTTTCGTAGGTGTGGCCGAGCAAATCGGAAACGACGAACTTCCCGGCCAGATCGATGTGCGTGACGTCGCCGAGCAGCACCTGAACGTTGCGCTGCCTGCGCAGGACGACGCGGGTGGGCGGGGCGATGTCGCCCTCGGACACGATGCCGGTCGCCACCTGGTACAGCAACGGCTGGAACAGGTGATGGGTGGTGCGGGCGATCAGCTTGATGTCGACGTTCGCGTGCTTGAGTTTCTTTGCCGCGTTGAGGCCACCGAAGCCCGAACCGATGATGACGACCTGGTGGCGACGATCGGTTCCAGCTGTGGTTTCTGGTGGGGGGCTCATGTTTCCACTGCTCCTGACGGGGGCTTCTGGACACGCGACTGTTGTTAGCCACAACGCTAGTCAGGCGGGTACCCGGAAACCTAATTGATACCCCTGTGTTGTTTGCAACACTAACGGTGTACGGCGGCGAAAACCCTGGTGGGCAACGGGTGCTGTGGCGCAGTTATCACCGCGCCGCCGTCACTGGCTGGAGCCTTCTCCCGCGCAGTGGTCGTGGCCCTGAGCGATGGTTCCGCCGGGGGCGCGGCCGAGCGCTGCCGCCTCCGCCTCCTCCCGCGTCGGACCCCAGCCGCCGAAGTATCGGGTCTTGGCCGCGTTGACCGCGAGCGCCAGGCAGCCACCCTCGCCGCTGGCCAGCAGGCGGCAGTCGCTGATGCTCTTGCGGCAGGTGTCCATCACCGCCTTCTCGGCCGCGCCCTGATTGGCCGCCCCGTCGGCGATCTTGATCTGGCCGGTGGAGTCCGAGATCGCCATGGCGATCCAGTTGTTGTCGGCGTGCGCGATCGGCGGTGCGGCAAACGCCACACCGGCCGCGATCGCCGCCACGGCTCGTCTCTTCATGGCCCGCCCGGCCCTTTTCTTCCGCGCTGCACCCGGTGGCGCAGGTAAACGCTGCTACACCGAAGTATTACCGCGGCGGGGCCAATTCGCGACCCCAGGGCAGCGGGCTACAGGCCGACGGCCGGGCGCAGCGCCTCACCCACCGCGGCGATGACGCCGGGGGTGTAGAAGGGCAGGTTGATGATCACGCCGTCGATGCCGGCGTCGACCACCTTGGTCTTGATCTGGTCGGCCACCGAGTCGGGGCTGCCGACCACCATGCGCTGGGTCATCTCCGCCGGAACCTGATCGGGTTTCGCGTTCTCGTCGACCAGCACCGTCGTCAGCGTGCTGGTCTCCAGCGTCGCCGGGTCGCGGCCGATGTCCTCGCAGCGCCGCCGCACGACCTCCAATTTGCCTGGCAGCTCGTCGAATCCGGCGATGACGTTCAGGTGGTCGAAGTGGCGCGCGGCGAGCGGGATCGTCTTCTTCTCACCGCTGCCGCCGATCATCAGCGGAATGTGGTCGCGGAAGCGGGGATTCGCGAGCGCCTCGCGCACTTGGTACCACTTGCCCGAGAAGGTGGGCCGCTCGCCGGAGATCATCGGCAGGATGATCTGCAGCGCCTCCTCGAGCCGGTTGAACCTGTCGGTGAAGGTGCCGAATTCGAATCCCAGTTGGTCGTGTTCGAGTTCGAACCAGCCGGTGCCGATGCCCAGGATCGCGCGACCCTGGCTGACCACGTCGAGGGTGGTGATCGTCTTCGCCAGCAGCGCCGGGTTGCGGTAGGTGTTGCCGGTCACCAAGGTGCCCAACTGAACTCGTTCGGTGGCGGTGGCCAGCGCGCCCAGGGCGGTGTAGGCCTCCAGCATCGGCTGGTCGGGATCGCCGAGCATGGGGAGTTGGTAGAAGTGGTCCATCACGAAGACCGAATCGAAACCGGCCGCCTCGGCCTCGCGGGCCTGGGCCGCAACGGTGGGGAAGAGCTGCTCCACCCCGGTGCCGTAGGAGAAGTTGGGAATCTGCAGACCGAGTCGAATTGCCACGCGATCTACCGTAGTGCGGCGCCGCGCGCGACGATACGGCTCGACCGGTGATTACGCCCTCAGCCGAATTGCGCGAGCGCGCCGTGGCTGACGTGCAGCGTCTGGCCGGTGATGTGCCGGGCCGCCGGGGTGGTGAGGAACAGCGCCAGCCGGGCCACCTCGGCGGCGACCGACGGGGGCGTGCGGGACAGGCCGTCGTAACCGGGCTGGGCGCTGCGCCCGCTGGCCACGGCGTTGACCGTGATGCCACGCGTGCCGAAGATGCTCGCCTGCCCGGCGACCCAAGTCGACAGCGTCGCTTTGATCGCGGCCTCGACGCTTCCGGCGGGCGGGTTCTCCGGCACCACGCTGATGATCGAGCCGCCCGAGCGCAGGTGGTCGCCCACGGTCTGCACCGTCAACACCGCCGACAGCACGGTGGCGTCCAGGGCGTTCCGCCACGCAGCGGCGGTGTCGGCGAGCGAGTAGGTGCGCGGGTCGCCGGCTTCCCAGGAGGGCGCCGGCACGTTGACGATGGTGTCCAGGTGGTGCGGGAACAGCGCGCGGGCCTCGGTCAGGCTCGCCGCGTCGGTGGTGTCGCAAACGATCGCGTCGACGTCCAGTTCCTTCGCGGCGATCTCCAGGTCGCTGCGCCGCGCCCCCACGAGGGTCACCTTGTGACCGTCATCGCGGAAGCCTTCGGCCACTGTGCGACCCAGTTCGGTGTCTCCGCCGGTGACCAGTACTTCCACTGCCATGACCTCCTCGTGTTCAACGTTGAACCCAGACCCGGGCAGTTCCGTGTGGTCGACCACCGGACCGCTGAGAGGACCCGCCTGGGATGTCAGCGCGTTATGGCATCAATCTCCTTAGATGTTACTGGACAGTAGCTAGTCGGCGAAATTGTTCGCGCCGCGACGCGCGGATCATTTGCATAACTCTTCGGCCGTCACTTTTCTGCGCCGATTCGGCGGGTAATTGGACCGCATTGGCGGCGGGTTAGGGTGCATCCATGCCTCGGATCGGGTTGCTGGCGGGTTTGGTGTCGACGCTGCTGGCGGCGACCCTCATCGGGTGCGGTTCGAAATCGGCGCCACCGCCCTCGGCGTCGGGGAAGGTGGTGGTATTCGCCGCGGCCTCGCTGAAGCCCGCGTTCACCCAGATCAGTGCGCAGTTCAAGGCGGAAAACGCCGGCAGCGAGGTCGACTTCGAATTCGCCGGATCCTCCGAACTGGCCACCCAGTTGACGCAGGGCGCGGCCGCCGACGTCTTCGCCTCGGCGGACACCGCGCAGATGGGCACGGTCGCCAGGGCCGGCTTGCTGTCCGGTGACCCGACGAACTTCGCGTCGAACACCCTGGAGATCGTCACGGCGCCGGGCAACCCCAAAAACGTCGGATCGTTCGCCGACCTCGCCAGGCCGGGCGTGGCCGTGGTCGTGTGCCAACAGCCGGTGCCGTGCGGGTCGGCCACCCGCCGCGTCGAGGACAGCACCGGGGTGCGTCTCAACCCGGTGAGCGAGGAGTTGAGCGTGACGGATGTCCTCAACAAGGTCACCACCGGGCAGGCCGACGCCGGGCTGGTCTACGTCACCGACGCGCGCAGCGCCGGGAACAAGGTCACCGCGGTGGCCTTCCCGGAGGCGGCCCGCGCGGTGAACGTTTATCCGATCGCGGTGTTGAAGAAGGCGCCGCAGCCGACGCTGGCGCAACGGTTAGTGGCCATGGTGACGGGTGACGCCGGCCAAAAGATTCTGGCCCAGTTGGGTTTTGCCAAGCCCTGATCAGCGCGGCTATTCGAATTCCGTTCTCGCCCGGTCGATTTGGTCATAGGCGTAGGTCACGATGTCGGCGATGGTCATCGCCGCGCCCTTGCGAGCCAGCGATTCGTAGGTTTGGTCGCCGAGGACCTTGCGAAGGTCGGCGATCAATTCCGAGAGTTCGGGCAAGGTCGTTGCTGCCATCGGGCTCACCGCCGCCAAACCGGCGATGGTGGCGGCCGGTTCGTAGTGTCCCAGCCGGTTGAGGAACACGGCGAGGACGGCGAGCGCGTTGTACATCATGCCGATGTTGCCCGACTCGTGGTTGTTGCGGATGGCCACGGCGAGGTGATCCACCGCCGCCCCGGGGTCCCCTTGCTCGGCCATGAGTCCGGCGGCCCAGTACGGGAATTGGGTCTCGTAGAACCGGTTGCCGCTATCCCGCGCGACGAGCAGACTGCGGCGCAGCGCCGCCAGGGCGCGATCCGGATTGGTGGCCCGGACCGCGTACCCGTACGCGAAGAGTGCGTAGGCAAGCACCCATGGATTCCCGGTGGCCTCGGCGGCATCGATGAGGCCGTCGCCCGTTGCCAACGCCTCGTCAGCCGAACCGCAGACGGCCAAAGCGAACACCAGGTTCGCCCTGGCGAACGTGTTGGCGTCACCACCGCGCCGCACCTGGGCGCGGCACAGCTCGAGATACCGTTCGGGCTGCCCGACGAACAAATACGCGCTGCCGAGAAAGGCCTCGCCGAAGGACGACACCTTGTCGCCGGCGGCGGCGATAACCGTCGCACCGATTTCGCTGTAGCGCACGGCCTCTTGGTACCGGCCGACCAGAACGGCCAGCGATGCCCCCACGCACACGGCTGCCAGCCGCGGGTGGTCGACGGCACGAAGGGGGCCGACCATTTCTTCGGCCCAGGCGATGGGTTCGTAGTTCTCGAGGAACGGACCAAGCAAGCCCGCATACGCGGCGATGGCCGCACCCGCATCCAGGTCGCCGTGTTCGATCGACCAGCGAAAGGCGGTGCGCAAGTTGGCCAACTCGACCGTCAGCCAGTCGTATGCCTCGCGCTGGCGCGGGCTGTCCCACAGCGCCATGATGTCGGCCTCACGCCCGGCGAAGTAGTGGGCATGCGCGGCGCGAATCTCCTCCGCGCCGGAGGCGAGGAGCTGTTCCTCGGCGAACTGGCGGATCGTCTCCAGCATCGAGAACCGGGTGCGTCCCGAAGACCGGTCGGCGACCAGCAGCGACTTGCGCACCAGAGCATCGAGCAGGTCCAGGATGGCGTAGTCATCATCGGAACCCATGACGGCACAAGCGCTTTGGAGGTCGAACCCGCCGGCGAAGACCGAACAGCGGTCCAGCACTGCCCGTTCGGTGTCGTCGAGCAGGTCGTAGGACCAGGCCACCGCGTGGCGCAGCGTGTGGTGGCGTTCCAGGCCGCGCCGCGAGCCGACCAGCAGCCTGAAGCGCTGGTCAAGGCGGTCGCGCATTTCACCGGCGGTCATCGACGCCATCCGCGAGGCGGCCAGTTCGATGGCGAGGGGAATTCCGTCCAGCCGCCGGCATATCTCGGCCACCGCGGCGGCCTCACCGCCGTCGGCCATCGAGAAGCCCGCCGAGATGCCTTGGGCGCGTTCGGCGAACAGCGTCACCGCGGCCGAGTCCACTCCCGCCGCCACGTCCAGGGAGCGCACCGGGCGCACCTGCTCGTCCGGGATGCCGAGGCCTTCGCGGCTGGTGGCAAGGATTTTCACGGTCGCTGATCGCGCGAGGATGGCTTCGATCAGGTCGGCGGCGGCGTCGAGCACGTGCTCGCAGTTGTCGAGCACCAACAGCCTGACCCGGCCCTCCAACGCGGCGGCCACCGACTCGGTGACGGTCTTGCCGGGCTGCTGGGTGATGCCGAGCACCGCCGCGACGGCGTCGGGCACCGCCGCCGCATCGGTGACCGCGGCCAATTCGAAAAGCCAAGCGCCGTCCGGGAATTCATCGGCCAACCGCGCGGCCACCTCCAACGCCAGGCGGGTCTTGCCGACGCCGCCGACTCCGGTCAGCGTCACCAGCCGGTGCGTCTTGACCGCCGCCTCGATGTCGGCGACCGCGGCCTCGCGGCCGATCAGGCTGGTGCCCGCGGGACGCAGATTTCCCGGACTCGCATCCAGCGCCCGCAGCGGCGGGAACTCCGTCCGCAGGCCTTCGGCGCGGACCTGGAACACGCCGACCGGCAGGGGGATGTCCCGCAACCGTCGTGGCCCCAGGTCGAGCAGATCCACTCCGTTCAGCAGGCCTGCCGTCGACTCGGCCACCAGGATCTGACCGCCGTGCCCGGCGGCCATCACCCGCGCCGCACGGTTGAGCACGGTGCCGAAGTAGTCGTTGTCGCGCAGCTCGGCCTCGCCGGTGGCCAGCCCCATTCGCACCGGCAAGTCGAGGGTGCGCTGCGCTGCCACCGCGGCATCCACCGCCGCGCGCGGCGAGGCGAACGCCGCGCACACACCGTCACCGGTGTGCTTGAACAACCAGCCCCGGTGCTCCTCGATCGCTTTACGCAAGGCGTCGTCGTGGGCCGCGAGGGCCGCCCGCATCGCGTCCGCGTCGGCCTCCCACCGACGCGTCGAACCCTCGACGTCGGTGAACAGGAACGTCACCACCCCCGAAGGAGCAGCCGCCGGCGGAGCGGACACCCCAGCAGAATCTCACAACGGACCCGCTTCGGCCTCGCACATCGGCGGAAACCGCGGCCCCGGGCGCTAGGTTGGGGCGGTGTTCATCGCCCGATCATGGTTGAGGCCCAGGCATTAGCGGGCGTCGCGCCGTTCTGCCGCGATGGGTATACGTCCCCGCGGCGGTGGGGACCGCGTTCGTGGCGTTGCCGTTGCTGGCCATCGCGATCAAGGTGGATTGGGCGAACTTCTGGGCGCTGATCACGAGCTCGTCGTCGCGGGCGGCCCTGCTGCTCAGCCTCAAGACCGCCGCGGCCAGCACGGTGCTGTGCGTGCTGTTCGGCGTGCCGATGGCGTTGGTGCTGGCCCGCAGCGCGGCGCGCGTGTTGCGGCTGCTGCGGCCGTTGATCCTGCTGCCCTTGGTGCTGCCGCCGGTGGTGGGCGGGATCGCGTTGCTCTATGCGTTCGGCCGGCTCGGGCTGGTCGGCCGGTACCTCGAGGCCGCCGGAATCGGCATCGCGTTCAGCACCACCGCGGTGGTGCTGGCGCAGACCTTCGTGTCGTTGCCGTTCCTGGTGATTTCGTTGGAGGGGGCGGCGCGCACCGCGGGCGCCGATTACGAAGTGGTGGCGGCGACGTTGGGGGCGCGGCCCAGCACCGTCTGGTGGCGGGTCACGCTGCCGTTGCTGCTGCCGGGCCTGATCTCCGGGGCGGTGCTGGCGTTCGCCCGCTCGCTCGGGGAGTTCGGCGCAACGCTGACCTTCGCCGGCTCTCGCCAGGGCGTCACCCGCACCCTGCCGCTGGAGATCTACCTGCAGCGCGTGACCGACGCCAACGCGGCGGTGGCGCTGTCGATCCTGCTGGTGGCGGTGGCCGCGGTGGTGGTGCTGGGGCTCGGCGCCCGCCGGCTGACGGGGACCGAGGGCCCATGAGCGAACTGCGGCTGCGCGCCGTCGTGGCGGATCGCCGCTTCGACGTGGAGTTCTCCGTGTCGGCGGGCGAAGTGCTTGCGGTCCTCGGGCCCAACGGCGCGGGCAAGTCGACGGCGCTGCACGTCGTCGCCGGGCTGATCCGCCCGGATCACGGGCTGGTGCGGCTGGGGGACCGGGTGCTGACCGACACCGCGGCCGGGGTGGACGTGGCCACCCACGACCGCCGCGTCGGCCTGTTGCTGCAGGACCCGTTGTTGTTCCCGCACATGAGCGTTGCCGCCAACGTGGCGTTCGGGCCGCGCTGCCGGCGCGGGTGGCTTCGCCGGGGCCGGGCCGAGGGCAAGGCGACGGCGCTGCGCTGGCTGCGGGAGGTGGACGCCGAGGGGCTCGCCGACCGGAAGGCGCGGCAGCTCTCCGGCGGTCAAGCCCAGCGGGTGGCGATCGCGCGGGCGCTGGCCGCGCAGCCCGACGTGTTGCTGCTCGACGAACCGCTGAGCGGGTTGGATGTCGCCGCGGCCGCGGGCGTCCGCGCGGTGCTGCGCGGCGTCGTCGGCCGCACCGGTTGCGCGGTCGTCCTGATCACGCACGACCTGCTCGACGTCTTCACGCTGGCCGACCGGGTGCTGGTGCTGGAGGCCGGAAAGGTCGCCGAGATCGGTCCGGTTCCCGACGTGCTGACGGCGCCGCGCAGTCACTTCGGGGCCCGCATCGCCGGCGTCAACCTGGTCAACGGGACGGTCACCGGCGACGCGTCGCTGCACGCGCGCTCCGGCGCTCGCTGGCACGCGAAGCCCACGCCGGTCGGGGGCGACGAGCTGACCGCCGGCCGCAGCGCGATCGCGGTCTTCCCGCCCACGGCGGTGGCGGTCTATCGGGACCAACCGCACGGCAGCCCGCGCAACACGGTCGAGGTGACGGTGGCGGAGCTGGACGTCCGCGGGCCGGCGGTGCTGGTGCGCGGCGAGCAGCAGGCCGACGGCGCCCCGGGCCTGGCCGCGGAGATCACCGTCGACGCGGCCTCCGAGTTGCGGCTGGCGCCCGGCGAGACGGTGTGGTTTTCCGTCAAGGCCCACGAGGTGACGTTGTACCCGGCGGCGCACTGACCGGCGAAATTCGACGCGCGTTGCACATCGGCAACATCGGCAAAACGACGGCGCAATTGTCCGCAAGGCTCCTTGCGTCACAGCGGTAACACGGTAGGTTCGTCGCCATGGAGCAGGTGGAACCCAACTCGACGCGTCGCCAAGGCCTGTGGGCGACGCTCGCGATAGCAGCGGTGACCAGTGCCAGCGCCGTCACCATCGCCTTGCCGGCAACTTCGAACGCCGATCCGGAGGTGCCGACTCCGGTCCCGCCGGCGACCACGACGGCCCCCGCGCCGGCGGCTCCCGCAACCACGCCGGCGCCGGCGGCGCCCGCGCCCGGCGCGTCCCCGACGCCCGTCGACCCGAACGCGCCTGCGCCTCCGCCGCCCCCGCCGGTCGACCCGAACGCACCGCCGCCGCCGCCCGTCGACCCCAACGCCGGGCGGGTCGCCAACGCCGTGGGTGGCTTCAGCTACGTGTTGCCCCCCGGCTGGGTGGAGTCGGACGCATCGCACCTCGACTACGGCTCGGCGCTGCTGAGCAAGACCACGGGCCAGCCGCCGCTGCCGGACCAGCCGCCACCGGTCGCCAACGACACCCGCATCGTGATGGGCCGGCTGGACCAAAAGCTTTACGCCAGTGCCGAAGCCAACAACGCCAAGGCCGCGGTGCGGCTCGGCTCGGACATGGGTGAGTTCTTCCTGCCGTACCCGGGCACCCGGATCAACCAGGAAAGCACCACGCTCACCGGGGCCAATGGGGTCACCGGCAGCGCGTCCTACTACGAGGTCAAGTTCAGCGACGCATCCAAGCCGAACGGCCAGATCTGGACGGGCGTGGTCGGACTGCCCGCGACGAGCACGTCCGGACCGCCGCAACGCTGGTTCGTGGTGTGGCTCGGCACGGCGAACGACCCGGTGGACAAGGGCGCGGCCAAGGCGTTGGCGGAGTCGATCCAGCCTTGGGCTGGTCCGCCCGCGGCGGTGCCCGGCACCCAACCGGCTCCGGGCACCCAACCCGCGCCGGGCGCTCAACCGGCTCCGGGCACCCAACCGGCGCCAGCGGCGCCGGCCCCTGCCCCGGCTCCGGGAGCCCCGGCGGCTCCCTCGCCGGCCCCCGCGCCGGCGGGCGAGGTCAGCCCCACCCCGTCGCCGTTGCCGCAGCGCACGCAGTCGGCCTGACGCGGCCGGGCGTGCGGAACATGCGCCCAATCGTCGTTAAATGCGAACCTTTTTCGTTACGCAGAGCGGGTATACCGAAATGACGGCTCAGCGACGCGCTGGGCTTTGCCAGCGAATGCAAGGAGACCCGCATGGACGTCATGGCAGCTACCGAATACCTGGCCCGCTCAACGACATTCACTAGCGTCGGCCTCATCGGTTACATCATCATCGGCGGTTTGGCGGGTGCGCTCGCCAGCAAAATCATCCGGGGCAGCGGCGCCGGCATCCTGATGGACATCGTCATCGGCATCATCGGCGCGCTGATCGGCGGCTTCATCCTGAGCTTCTTCGTCAACACCGCGGGTGGCGGCCTCATCTTCACCTTCTTCACCGCGCTGCTGGGGTCGCTGATCCTGTTGTGGATCGTCGGCATGGTGCGACGCACCTGATTGCGGTTACCGCGTTGCGGCCGCGGTGGTTGACGGCATGATTGACGGATGGTGTCACCGCTAACCACCGCGACCATGCGCGCGTGGCGGGTGCGTCGGCCCGGCCCGATGAACACGGACCCGCTCGAGCCGGTCACCAGCGAAGTGCCGCGCCCCGGGCCGTCGGAGTTGCTGGTCGCCGTCCGGGCCTGCGGCGTGTGCCGCACCGACCTGCACGTCACCGAGGGCGACCTGCCCGTGCACCGCGAGCGGGTCACGCCCGGCCACGAGGTGGTGGGGGAGGTCGTCGAGGTCGGCGCCGAGGCCGCCGGGGAGTTCCGGGTCGGCGACCGGGTGGGCATCGCCTGGCTGCGCCACACCTGCGGCGTGTGCAAGTACTGCCGCCGCGGCGACGAGAACCTCTGCCCCCAGTCCCGCTACACCGGCTGGGACGCCGACGGCGGCTACGCCGAGTTCGCCACGGTCCCGGCCGCTTTCGCGCACCCCCTGCCGGACGGTTACACCGACAGCGAGCTGGCGCCGCTGCTGTGCGCCGGGATCATCGGATACCGCTCCCTGCTGCGGGCGGAGCTGCCGCCGGGCGGCCGGCTCGGGCTCTACGGCTTCGGTGGCAGCGCGCACATCACCGCGCAGGTCGCGCTGGCGCAGGGCGCCGAGGTGCACGTGATGACCCGGGGCGCCGAGGCGCGGGAGCTGGCGATGGAGCTCGGCGCGGCGTCGGCGCAGGGCGCGGCCGACCCGCCGCCGGTCCCGCTGGACGCCGCGATCCTGTTCGCCCCCGTCGGCGACTTGGTGCTGCCCGCGCTGGAGGCGTTGGACCGCGGCGGCACCCTGGCGATCGCTGGCATCCACCTGTCCGACATCCCGGTGCTCAACTACCAGCGCCACCTGTTCCAGGAACGCCAGGTCCGCTCGGTCACGTCGAACACCCGGGCCGACGCGCGCGCGTTCCTGGACTTCGCGGGCACGCACCACATCGAGGTGACCACCCCGGAATACCCGCTGGCCCAAGCGGATCGGGCGTTGGCGGATCTCAGCGCCGGACGCATCGCCGGCGCGGCGGTGCTGCTGGTCTGACCGGCCCTTATGTCAGGTGCCACACCAGCGCGGCGGCCAGCGCCCCGAGCCCGTTCAGCGACCAGTGCAGCGCGATCGGCGCGATCAGGCTGCCGCTGCGCCGTCGTAGCCAGCTGAAGACGAAGCCGGCGGCGCCGGTGGCGAACACCGCGCCCACCACGCCGGCGACCATCCCGAGGAACCCGCCGCCCAGCAGCCGGGTGAAGCCGACGTTGCTACTGGTCAGCCCCAGCGACGTGGCGACGTGCCACAGGCCGAACAGCAGCGAGCCGGCCAGCGCGACCCCGCGAAAGCCCCAGGCCCGGTGCAGCGCGCCGTGCAACACCCCGCGGAAGGCCAGCTCCTCGGGAATCACGGTCTGCAAGGGAATGACGACCATCGAGGCGATCAACGCGCCGGAGACCGTGGCGTAGCGGTGGTTCATGAACATCGGCCGCGTCATGGGCAGCAGCACCCCGACGGCGATCACCGCCGCCACGACCGCGACGGCGGCCAGCGCGTAACCGAACCCGGACTTCCAGTGGGCGCGTCCGAGGCCGAGGTCGGCCCAGTCCAGGCCCCGGGCCCGCATCAACATCGCGAGGCCGACGGCGGCCGCGGGCACGGTGGCGACACTCGCCCACGGCGTGGTGAAGTGCGCGATCAGGTTCGTGAGCACCAGGACGGCCACGACGACGGCGATGTCCAGATGGATCCGGAGCCGGTGCGCCGCTGCGGGGTGCTGAGGGGCGGCGGCGGTCGCGTCGGGCATTGGGCCAGTTTACCCGGGCGCCGGGCGCACCCCCGGGTTCAGCGAGATTGCCGCCACGGTCGTGGTTCGCGCGCCAACCGCAGCCACCACGGCAATCTCGGCGTCAGGCGTCAACCCTCCCAGGTCCAGCCGGCGATCTGCGGGTCGTCCTCGCCGTGCTCGCGGGTGTAGACCCGCGCGGCGAGCCGGGCGTCGACCATGCGCTGGCGCAGCACCGCGGCCCGGCTGGCCAGCCCGTCGACCCGGTCGATGACATCCATCACCAGATGGAAGCGGTCCAAATCGTTGAGCATCACCATGTCGAACGGCGTGGTCGTGGTGCCGCGCTCCTTGAACCCGCGCACGTGGATGTGCGGGTGATTCGTGCGGCGGTAGGTGAGCCGGTGGATCAGCCACGGATAGCCGTGATAGGCGAAAATGACCGGCTTGTCGCGGGTGAACAGCGCGTCGAACTCCCGGTCGGGCAGGCCGTGCGGATGCTCGGACTCCGGCTGCAGCCGCATCAGGTCGACGACGTTGACCACCCGGACCGCCAGCTCCGGCAGTTCGCGCCGGAGGATGTCCGCGGCGGCCAGGGTCTCCAGCGTCGGGACGTCCCCGGCGCAGGCCAGCACCACGTCGGGTTCGGCGGTCGCGGTGCTCGCCCACGGCCAGATGCCCAGGCCGCGGGCGCAGTGCTCGATGGCCTGCTCCATGTCCAGGTACGCCAGCGCGGGCTGCTTGCCGGCTACGATGACGTTGATGTAGTCGCGGCTGCGCAGGCAGTGGTCGGCCACCGACAGCAGGGTGTTGCCGTCCGGCGGCAGGTACACCCGGGTGATCTCGGCCCGCTTGTTGGCGACCAGGTCGATGAAGCCGGGGTCCTGGTGCGACGCGCCGTTGTGGTCCTGGCGCCACACGTGTGAGGACAGCAGGTAGTTCAGCGACGCGATCGGCCTTCGCCACGGCAGCTCCCGGCTGGTGGCCAGCCACTTGGCGTGCTGGTTGAGCATCGAGTCGACGATGTGCACGAACGCCTCGTAGCAGTTGAACAGGCCGTGCCGCCCGGTCAGCAGGTAACCCTCGAGCCAGCCCTGGCACAGGTGCTCCGAGAGCACCTCCATCACCCGGCCGTCGGCGGCGAGGTTTTCGTCGTCGGGACCGAGCTCCGAGAGCCACACCTTGGCCGTCGACCCATAGACGGCGTCCAGCCGGTTCGAGGCGGTCTCGTCGGGACCCATCAGGCGGAACCGATCCCTGTTGCGGCCGATGACATCCCGCAGGAAGGTGCCCAGCACCCGCGTCGCCTCGTGCGTCTGGGCGGCGGGCCGCGACACCTCGACCGCGTAGTCGCGGAAGTCCGGCAGGTCGAGGTCGTGCAGCAGCAGGCCGCCGTTGGCGTGCGGGTTGGCGCTCATCCGGCGGTCACCGCGCGGCGCCAGCGCGCGCAGCTCGGGGCGCAGCGCCCCGTCGCCGTCGAAAAGTTCCTGAGGCGCATAGCTGCGCAGCCACTCCTCGAGCTGCGCGCGGTGCTGGGGATTGTCGTGCGTTTCGGCGAGCGGAACCTGATGCGCTCGCCAGGTGCCCTCGACCTTCTTGCCGTCCACCACCTTTGGACCGGTCCAGCCCTTGGGGGTGCGCAGCACGATCATCGGCCACACGGGCCGCTGCGTCCCGTTGCCGCTGCGGGCGGCGCGCTGGATCGCCGCGATGTCGTCGAAGGCGTCGTCGAGCGCGGCGGCCAGCTGCTGGTGCACGTTCGCCGGATCGTCACCGGCGACCGTGATGGGCCGGTAGCCATAGCCGCGCAGCAGCGCCTCGAGTTCGTCGTGCGGGATGCGCGCCAGCACGGTCGGGTTGGCGATCTTGTAGCCGTTGAGCTGCAGGATCGGCAGCACCGCGCCGTCGGTGGCCGGGTTGAGGAACTTGTTGGAGTGCCAGCTGGTCGCCAGCGGC
This sequence comes from Mycobacterium sp. E2989, assembly GCF_001667595.1. Taxonomy (NCBI): domain Bacteria; kingdom Bacillati; phylum Actinomycetota; class Actinomycetes; order Mycobacteriales; family Mycobacteriaceae; genus Mycobacterium; species Mycobacterium sp. E2989. Next base: position 66,615 of record NZ_LZJX01000095.1, read on the forward strand.
CCGGTTTCGGCCTCGCCGTCGCCGACCACGCACGCCACCACCAGCTCCGGGTTGTCGAAGGCCGCGCCGTACGCATGCACCAGCGCGTAGCCCAGTTCACCGCCCTCGTGTATCGAGCCGGGGGTCTGGGCGGCGACGTGGCTGGGGATGCCGCCGGGAAAGGAGAACTGCCGGAACAGCTTTCGCAGGCCTTCGGCGTCCTCCTCGATGCCGGTGTAGACCTCGCTGTAGGTGCCCTCGAGATAGGCGTTGGCCACCAGCGCGGGGCCGCCGTGGCCGGGCCCGGTGACGTAGATGACGTTGGCGTCGCGGTCGCGGATGATGCGGTTGAGATGCGCGTAGATCAGGTTCAGCGCCGGGGTGGTGCCCCAGTGTCCCAGCAGCCGCGGTTTGACGTGCTCGGGCGACAGCGGTTCGGTCAGCAGCGGGTTGTCCAGCAGGTAGATCTGCCCGACCGACACGTAGTTGGCGGCGCGCCAGTAGGCGTTGATCAGGTCGAGTTCGTCGTCCGCAAGGGGAGCGGTTGTCTGGGTTTCTAGGCTCACCCGCCCGATTGTCCGCGCCGACGGTGAACGGCGCTCGACGCGGTGGTGCTTTGTGTTGGCGCTCGCGATCGCCGACTACTCTTCGCCGCGCGCCCGCGCCTCGTAGGCCCGGCGCTTCTCGGCATCCACGTCATCGGTGAAGACGTGCTCGCCGCCCAGCGCCCGATTCAGGCCCTCGGACACGGCACGCGGCATGAACTTCTGCGACGCGATGATCGCGCCGGCCGTCTTCGTGACCCGCACGCGCGGCCGGGGGTGCGCCACCAGTTTGACGATCGCGTCGGCGATATCGGACGGCTCGGCGTTGCGGATCCCCTTGGCGCCCGAGGTGCCCGCGATGAGTTCGGTGTTGACGAAGGTCGGCATGACGACCGAGAACTTCACGCCCGCCCGGCGGTATTCGATCCGGGCGGAGTCGGTGAACCCGATCACCGCGTGCTTGCTGGCGCAGTAGGTGGCCGCCCCGGGGATATACGTCTCCCCGGCCAGCGAGGCGATGTTGATGACGTGGCCGGACCCGCGGGGGACCATGCGCTGGGCGGCCAGCTTGCTGCCCAGGATGACGCCGTAGACGTTGATGTCGAGGACGCGCCGGGTGACGGCGTCCGGCTCGTCGACGATCCGCCCGAGCGGCATGATGCCGGCGTTGTTGACCAGGACGTCGATCGGGCCGAGCTGGCGCTCGACGTCGTCCAGGAACTCCGAGAACGACTGCGGGTCCGTGACGTCGAGTTTGCCGTACACATCCAGGTCCAGCCCGGCGCCCGATTCCTTCACCGTTACCTCGTCGACGTCACCGATCGCCACCTTGGCGCCCAGCTTGTGCAACGCGGTCGCGGTGGCCAGACCGATTCCGCGGGCGCCCCCGGTGATCACCACGACCTTGCCGCGGACCTTCAGCCCAATGGACGCCGTATCAGCCATTCCTGCCCTCCGGATTCTTGACGGGTGTCAACCACGCGATCCGGTAAGCACAACACTCGGCGTGGGGCTGCGCAACAACCCAGGTGGCCGAATACTGCTAACGATGATCGAGGTGCGGGTGGCGGTCCCGGCGGACGCCCGCGCGGTCGCCCGCCTGCATGCGCGGGCGTGGCGGTCGGCGTACCGGGGCCTCATCGACCGGGACTACCTGGACGGTCTCACCCCCGAGGCGTTGGTCCGCCGGTACACCTTCGGCCGCATGGGATTGCGGGTGCCGTCGACGTTGGTCGCGATCGACGGTTCCGCGGTGCGCGGCTTCGCCACTACGGGCCTGAGTGACCTGCCGAACCTCGGCGAGCTGATGGCGCTGTACGTCGACCCGGCCCGCCTGGGCTCGGGCGTGGGGAGCACGCTCGTGGCGGCCGCCCGCGGGCGGCTGCGCGCGGTCGGGGTGACGGACGCCGTGCTGTGGGTGCTGGACGCGAACGCCCGCGCTCGACGGTTCTACGCGCGCGACGGCTGGCGGCCCGACGGGGCCTGCCGCACAGTCGCTTTCGGGAACACCGAGGCGCGACAGGTGCGTTACCGGCGCGCGCTGACGTAGCCGCGGCGGTCAGTTCAGGGCAAGCCAGACCAGGCTGGCGCCGCCGGCGAGCGCGCAGTAGATGGCGAACGGGGTCAGCGTGCGGGTCTGGAAGTACCGCGTCAGGAACCGCACGGCCAGGTAGGCGCACACGAACGAGGCGATGCTGCCGGCGAGCACCTGGCCGCCGATCCCGGCCGCCCGGGGCCCGAACAGTTCCGGGATCTTGTACACACCGGCGGCCAGGATGATGGGCGTCGCCAACAGGAAGGAGAACCGGGCGGCGTCCTCGTGGGACAAGCCGCGCCACAGCCCGACCACCATGGTGATGCCCGAGCGGCTGATGCCGGGGAACAGCGCCAGGATCTGCGCGGCGCCGATCAGGACGCCGCGGCGCAGGGGCAGCTGCGCCAGCCGATTGTCGACGGCATCGCCGGTGTGCGCGGGCTGTTCGGTGACCGGCGCGTCGTCGGGGGAGACGCGCCGGCGCAGCACCTCGCCCGCGTAGAGCACGATGCCGTTGAGCAGCAGGAAAATCGCCGCGGGGATGGGCTTGCCCAGGGTGGTGCGGAAGGTCCGTTCCAGCGCCAGCCCGGCCAATCCCACCGGGATGGTGCCGCCCACGATGAGCCAGGCGAGCCGCTCGTCGAGCGTCTGAATGCGGCGATACCGCAAGGACGACACGAACCCGCCCACGATGCGCAGCCAGTCCCGCCAGAAGAACACCAGCAACGCCGCGGCGGTGGCCACGTGCAGGCCGACGATGAACGCGAGGTAGGGCGATTCGGGCGCGGAGACGTTCAGGTCCTGCGCCCACCGCCCGCCGACGACCGCGGGAACCAACACCGCGTGCCCCAGGCTGGAAACGGGGAAGAGCTCGGTGACGCCCTGGAAAGCGCCGACCACCACGGCCTCGATGTAGGTCAGGTGCGCGCTCATGTCGGGTGCCGACGATAGCCGACGGCCGGCTCGGCCACCCAATCAGCTTGCCCAGTTGGCTTTTTGGCCGGTGTCCAACGGTCGACCGGCCGGGCCCCGCACCTGCGGGTACGGTGTGCTGATGGCCGACGGGTTGCTCGACGCCGTGCGCGTCCTCGACCTGTCGAGCGGCAACGGCGACGCGGTGACGCGCCTGTTCGCCGACCTGGGCGCCGACGTGCTCAAGGTCGAACCCCCGACCGGCAGCCCCGCCCGCGATACCCCGCCCACGATCGCCGGCGCCAGCATCCCGTTCGCCGTGCACAACGCGAACAAGCGCAGCGTGGTGCTGGACCCGTTCGACGAGGACGACTGCGGGGTGTTCCTCGACCTCGCGGCGCAGGCCGACATCGTCGTGGACGACGGCTTCTACGGGGAGGCCCCCACGTTCGGGACCTCGGTCGAGGAGCTGGCCGCCCAGCACCCCCACCTCGTGGTGCTGTCGATCACCGACTTCGGCGCGACGGGGCCGCGCTCGCTGTGGCGGGCCACCGATGCGGTGCTGTACGCGATGGGTGGCTCGCTGTCGCGGTCGGGTCCCACCACCGGGACGCCGGTGTTGCCGCCGGACGGTATCGCGTCGGCCACGGCCGCCGTCCAGGCGGCCTGGGCAACCCTGGTCGCCTACTACAACCGATTGCGTTGCGGCACCGGCGAATACATCGACTTCTCGCGATTCGACGCCGTGGTCATGTCGCTCGACCCGGCGTTCGGCGCGCACGGACAGGTCGCCGCCGGCATCCGCCGCACCGGCCAGTGGCGGGGCCGCCCGAAGAACCAGGACGCCTACCCGATCTATGCGTGTCAGGACGGTTACGTCCGGCTGTGCGTGATGGCGCCTCGTCAGTGGCGGGGGCTGCGGCGATGGCTGGGCGAGCCGGAGGATTTCCAGGACCCGAAATACGACGTGATCGGCGCGCGCTTCGCCGCGTGGCCACAGATCAGCGAGTTGGTCCAGGCGCTGTTCGCCGGGCAGACCATGAAGGATCTGGTCACCGCGGGGCAGGCCCACGGCGTTCCCATCGCCGCGGTGCTCACGCCGTCGTGGGCGATGAGCTCCGAGCACTTCGCGGCCGTCGGCGCCATCACCGACGCCGAACTCGTCCCAGGCGTCCGCGTCAGCGTGCCGACCGGATATTTCGTCGTCGACGGCCGGCACGCGGGCTTCCGCAGCCCGGCCCCGGCCGCCGGGCGGGACGGGCCGGGCTGGCGCGGGAATCCGGCGGTGGTGTCCTCACCCTCCGGCCGGGTCGGCGAGTATCCCTTTGCGGGCCTTCGCATCCTGGACCTGGGCATCATCGTCGCCGGCGGCGAGTTGAGCCGGCTGTTCGGCGACCTGGGCGCCGAGGTGATCAAGATCGAGAGCGCGCAGTACCCTGACGGACTTCGGCAGGCCCGCGTCGGCGAGGCGATGAGCGAGTCGTTCGCCTGGACACACCGCAACCACCTGGCGATGGGCCTGGACCTGCGCAGCCCGGCCGGCCAGCACATCTTCGCCCGGCTGGCCGCGGAGTCCGACGCCGTCTTCGCCAACTTCAAGCCGGGAACGCTTGCCGCGCTTGGCTTTTCCTACGACAACCTGCGCGGCCTGAACCCGCGGATCGTGCTGGCCGAGAGCAGCGCCTACGGCGAGGCGGGCCCGTGGAGCACCCGCATGGGATACGGGCCGCTGGTCCGCGCGGCGACCGGCGTCACCCGGCTGTGGACGACTGACGATCCGGACAACCACGACGGGGCCGCGCGGCACGCCTTCTACGACGCGACGACGATCTTTCCCGACCACGTGGTCGGGCGGATCACCGCCATCGCGGCGCTGGCCGCGCTGATCCACCGGCACCGGACCGGCGGCGGGTCGCACGTGCACATCTCGCAGGCCGAGGCCGTGGTCAACCAGCTCGACACCCTGTACGTCACCCAGGGCGCGCAGGCCGCGGGCATCCCGAGGATCGCCGACGACACCAGCCTGCACGCCGTCTATCCGTGTGCAGGCGACGACGAATGGTGCGTCATTTCGATCGGCTCGGACGATGAATGGCGTTGCGCGGCAAGCGTTTTCCACCACCCCGAGTGGGCCGACGACCCGCGCTTCGGCACCGGCGAGGCGCGGCTGGCGAACCGGCGCGAGCTGGTCGAGCTGGTGTCGGCCTGGACCCGGACGCGCACCCCGGAACGGGCCGCCCAACTGCTGCAGTCCTCCGGGGTCGCGGCCGGACCGATGAACCGCCCGCCCGACGTCCTGGAGGACCCGCAGCTGGTCGAGCGGAAGCTGTATGCGCAGATGACGCATCCGCTCGTCGAACGCGCGCTGCCGGCGGAGACGGGCCCGGCGCCCTTTCAGCACATCCCGCGCGCGCCGCAGCGCCCGGCACCCGTGCCGGGTCAGGACACCGTCGAGATCTGCCGAAGGCTGCTCGGCATGGGCCCCCAGGAGATCGACCGGCTCGTCGGCGAGGGCGTGCTGTTCGGGCCGCGCTGACCACCGGCCGATCCGGCCCGCGGTCGCCTGGACCGATAGCCACGCTAAGTTCGTTCGTATGAAGGTGGACCCCAGGACACCGGTGCTGATCGGGTATGGCCAGGTCAACCACCGCGACGAGATCGACCCCGGGCGGCGGTCCGTCGAACCGGTGGACCTGATGGTGGCCGCGGCCCGGCAGGCCGCCGATGCGCGGGTGATCGAGGCCGTCGACTCCATCCGCGTGGTGAACATTCTGTCGGCGCACTACCGCGATCCGGGGCTGCTGCTCGGCCAGCGGATCGGTGCCACCGACTTCACCACGCTGTACAGCCCCGTCGGCGGCAACGTGCCGCAGTCGCTGGTCAACCAGGCATGCCTGGACATCCAGCGGGGCCGGGCGCAGGTGGTGCTGCTCGCCGGCGCCGAGACCTGGCGCACCCGCCGGGGCCTGCGGGCAAAGGGCGCCAAACTCGAGTGGACCGTCCAGGACGACTCCGTCCCCATGGCCGAGGTGAGCGGCGACGACGTGCCGATGGCCGGGGATGCGGAGATCAGGATCAGGTTGGACCGGCCGGCCTACGTCTACCCGTTGTTCGAGCAGGCGCTGCGGATCGCAGGCGGCGAGTCGGTCGACGACCACCGGCGGCGCATCGGCGAACTGTGGGCCCGTTTCAACGCCGTCGCGGTCGACAACCCGTACGCGTGGATCCGCAAACCGGTGACCGCCGAGGAGATCTGCGAGCCCGGACCGCAGAACCGGATGATCAGCTGGCCGTACACCAAGCTGATGAACTCCAACAACATGGTCGACCAGGGCGCCGCGCTGGTCTTGGCGTCGGTGGAACAGGCTCGGCGCCTGCGGATTCCGGCCGACCGCTGGGTCTACCCGCACGCGGGCACCGACGCGCACGACACCTCGGCCATCGCGGAGCGCGACGAGTTGCACCGTTCGCCGGCGATCCGGATCGCCGGCCGCCGGGCGCTGGAACTCGCCGGCCTGGGCATCGACGAGGTCGACCATGTCGACCTCTACTCGTGCTTTCCCTCGGCCGTTCAGGTGGCGGCGGCCGAACTGGGCCTGCCGGTCGACGATCCGGCCCGCGCGCTCACGGTCACCGGGGGGCTGACGTTCGCAGGCGGACCCTGGAGCAACTACGTGATGCACTCCATCGCCACCATGGCGGAGTTGCTGGCGGCCCATCCTGGGCGCCGCGGCCTGATCACGGCCAACGGCGGCTACCTGACCAAGCACAGCTTCGGCGTGTACGGCACGGAGCCGCCCGCCGAATTCCGTTGGGAAGACACGCAACCGGCGGTTGACCGCGAGCCCACCCGGGAGGGCTTGGTGGACTGGGAGGGCGTCGGCACCGTGGAAGCCTGGACCACTCCGTTCGACCGCGACGGCCGACCCGAGAAGGCCTATCTGGCCGTGCGCACGCCGGACGGGTCGCGCACCCTCGCCGTGATCAGCGACACCGCGCAGGCGCAGGCCACCGTGCGCGAAGACATCGGCGGCGCCAAGGTTGCCGTCGCCGACGACGGCAGCGCCACGCTGCAGTAACCCGGCCGCGGCGATCCCGCCAGTTCGGGGCGCCGTTTGCCCGATAACGGTCGCTAGGTCATGCCGTCTTGCCTATTGTTTAGCTTGAGGTCGGGGGAGGTGAGCCCAGGTGCAGATCCTGGTTACCGACGCCACCGGCGCGCTCGGGCGGCTGGTCGCACGGCAGCTGATCGCTGCCGGGCACACGGTGACCGGCATTGCTGGGCGTCCCCACCCATGCCTGGACGGCAACGTCGAGTTTGTTTGCGCACCGCTGCGCCACCCGGTCTTGCGGGAGATGGCCGAGGAAGCCGACGCGGTCATCCACCTGGCCCCGGTCGACACCACCGCACCCGGCAGTGCCGACATCGACCTGCTGGCCCATGTGACCGACGTGGCCGCCCGGGCCGGCGACCGGTTGCTGTTCGTGTCCCAGGCCGCCGGGCGGCCCGAGCTGTACCGGCCCGCCGAGGAGCTCGTGTCCACCAGTTGGGGGCCCAGCTTGGTCGTCCGCATCGCCCCACCGGTCGGGCGCCAGCTCGACTGGATGGTGTGCCGCACCGTGGCCACGCTGCTGCGCACGAAGGTGTCGGCGCAACCGATGCGCGTGCTGCACATCGACGACTTGGTGCGCTTCCTGGTCTCGTCGCTGGACTCCGACCGCACCGGCGTGGTCGACCTGGCCTCCCCGGACACGGTCAACATGATCACCGCGTGGCGGATGCTGCGATCCGCCGACCCACGGTCCCGGCTGAATCGGGTGCGCAGCTGGGCACGGCTCGTTCCGGACATGGATATCGCTGCGGCGCAAGAGGATTGGTCGTTCAAGTTCGGCTGGCAGGCACTCGAGGCCGTGGCCGACACCGCCCGCGGCCTTGTCGGCCGCCAGATCGGCCCCGCGGGCGCCACCGGCCACGGGCGCCAACTGGCGATCCCCGTCGAGGTCGCCCCCCGTTTGCCACCTTCGGCGGAGGAGCACAGCGCGGCACCCGAGGGCGTCGAGGGCGAATTCGACGACTGGATCGATCCGCGCTTCCCCATTTTCAGCGCGGCCAACCTCGCCGAGGCGCTGCCCGGGCCGCTCACCCCCATCACGCTGGACGTCCAGTTGAGCGGATTGCGCGCGGCGAATGGGGTGCTGAGTCACGTGCTGGCGCTGGGCGGCGTGACGGGCGACGAGTGGGGCAACAGGGCCATCGCGGTGTTCGGCCACCGGGCCTACGTCGGGGTGTCGGTCAACATGGTCGCCGCGGCCCAGCTGCCCGGCTGGGACCAGGATGCGGTCGCCCGTAACGCGCTGGCGGGCCGGCCGCACGTCGGAGACCCCCTGCCGTTCGGTGAGCCCGCGCTGGCGGGCGGCGCCCTCGGGTACATCGCCAAGGCCGTCGTGGCGGGGCGGTCGCTGGCGCTGCTGCGCCACCTGAAGTCCGACACCGGGGCCTACAGCGCCGCCGCCGACGCCGAACAGCTCGACGCCACACAGCTTGCGTCGCTGCCCGACGCCGGCCTGGAAGTCCGAATTCGCCTGCTGCGGGACCGGATTCATCAAGGCTGGATCCTCACCGCGTTGTGGCTGATCGACACCGGCGTCACCGCGGCGGCGCTGGAGCGCAGCAAGGAGGCGCGCGGTGTGCCTGGGGTGGACATGATCATGGAAAGCACGCGCGTCGCGGCCGAGACCGACCAGCTGGCGGCGGTGCTGCGGGCCGATCCGCCGCTGTGCGCGCTGGCCCAGGAGGGCAACCTCGACAGCATCCGCGCGCTGTCTCCGGCCACCGCCGCGGCGGTGGACGCCGCCGTCGCCCGGCTGGCGCATCGCGGGCCCGGGGAAGCCGAGCTGGCCAGCCGCACCTACGCCGACGACCCGGCGCTGCTGTTGACGGCCGCGGGGGCGGCCGCGGTGTCCGCCGCCGCGTCGACCGAACCGCCGTCGGCGACGCTGGCCCGGCGGCTGACCACCAATGCCCGCGACTCGCGAGAACTCGCCCACGACACCACGCTGCGGTTCACTCATCAACTGCGGATGACGTTGCGCGAGCTGGGATCTCGCCGCGTGGCCGCCGACCTGATCGACGTGGTGGAGGACGTCTACTACCTGACCTGTGACGAGCTGGTCACCATGCCGACAGACGCCCGGCTGCGGATCAAACGCCGCCGCGCCGAACGGGAACGGCTGCAGGTGCAGCGCCCGCCCGACGTCATCGACGGGACGTGGGCTCCCGTCGAGCAGGCCCCCGATTAACCGAGGAGTTCGCGCAGGTACAGCGCGTTGCGCACCGCGTGGCCGCCCAGGTCGTTGTTGAAATACATCCACACGTCTTTGCCGTCGTCGCTCCAGGCGGCGATCCGGTCGGCCCAGCGCCGCAGCTCGTCGTTCGAATAGGAGCCGGCGTAGATCGCGTCCTGATCCGGGCCGTGCATGCGGACGTACACCAGGTCGGTGGTGGCCCGCGGCACGCACGCCAACCCGGCGCCGCTCATCACCACGTAGGCGGCGCGCCGGCGTTCCAGCAACTCGAAGACGCCCGCGTCGTTCCAGGACGGGTGGCGCAGCTCCATGGCGACCCGGATCGACTCCGGCACGCCGGCCAGAAAAGCGTCCAGGCGCGCGTCGTCGCGCTGCTGCTCGGGATGCAGCTGCACCAGCAGCACCCCGCGGCGATCACCCAGCAGGTCCCAACAGCGCACGAAGCGCTCGATCCACGGCTCGGGCGAGGCCAGGCGGCGGTAGTGCGTCAGCCCTCGATGGGCCTTGACCGACATCTTGAAGCCGTCCGGGAGCCGCTCGCGCCAGCCCGCGAACGTCGAATCCTTCGGCCAGCGATAGAAACTCGCGTTCAGCTCGACGGTGTCGAACACCTCAACGTAGCGGGCCAACCGGCGCGCCACGGGCAGGCCGGGCGGGTAAAGAACGTCCGCCCAGTGGTTGTAGGACCATCCCGAGGTACCGATCCGTACGGTCAACCGGTCACCTGCCGGCGCACGTCGTCGTCCAGCGAGACCCTGATCAGTGCCGCGGCCAGCCGCGCATTGGCCTGCGGCGCAAGGGCTCCCAGCTTTGCCGGCTGGGTGGGCAGGCCCAGTTGCCTGGCCGCGGCGATAGCCCGGTCGTCGAAGTACGGCCGCACCCAGGTCCACACGTCCTGCGCCTCGCGCAGGTAGATGTCGGCGCCGGTGTCGCCAATCCCCTTGAATCCCTTGAGCAAACGCTTCGCGGCTGCGACGTCGCACTGGCTGCGATCGGCGAGTTGCCGCAAATCGCCGCCGTATTCGTCGCGCACCCGTCCGGCCATGTCGGTGAGCCGGGTGGCTGAGCTTTCGTCGTAGCGCACGTAGTGGGCGCGCCCGAAGGCGTCGATCATCGCCTGCCGGTCCGAGGCCAGCACCGCCCGGGGGGTGCGCAGGCCGGCTTTGAAGAGTTCCCGTCCGGCGGCCATGGCGATGCCCGCATCGATCGGCTTGCTGGCAAGCATGCAGACGACCAGCAGCTGAAACAGCGGCATCGGCTTGTCGCTGAGCCTGATTCGCGCCTCGGCGGCATCGGTGGTTGCGGCAACCTCGAGCAGCCGTCGCACCAGTCGCGCAGGTTCGGGCATACCCGATGACGTACCCGCGCCCGGCCCCAGCAAACGGCGGCGGTCACTTGGGCGGCAGGCTGCGCGCGTAGCCGACCCCGCGCGACACCCAGGCCTGGAGTTGCCGTTTGGTCCGCACCCCGGCGGGCTCCACCCGAACCCAGCCACGGACGTCGCGGCCCGCCATCACCATCGGGCTGACGTGGGCGCGCTGCACCACCTTGTCGAATTCGTCCCGCGGCACCCGGACCAGGAGGCCGCCCTGACCGCTGACGGCCACGGACATGTTGCCGTTGATCAGGAAGGCGAGGCCGCCGAACATGCGTTTCTCTTCGACGCCGCGTTCGGCGGCGACAAGCTCGCGGATTTCTTCCGCCAGGCTTTCGTCGTAGGCCACGGGCGGTGCGTCAGTCCAGGTCCACCCGGATGGTCAGCAGGTCGCTGCCCATCAGGCGCACCACCGCGCTGTTGAGCCGCGGCAGGTTACCGAGCCGCTGCAGCGGGTCGTCATCGGGCAGCAGATGCGCAGTGCCGCTGCGCCATTGGCCACCGATGCGCACCCGGACGGCGGGATTGGCCTTGATGTTGCGGACATAGTCGGAGTGTTCGCCATGCTCGGAGACCATCCAGAACTGATTGCCGACCAGCCGCCCGCCGACGGCGGTGCGCCGCGGCTTGCCGCTCTTGCGGCCGGTGGTTTCCAGGCTGATTCCGGGCATCTGCCGGCCTACCGGATTGACGAGCAGCCGCTGCACGCGGTGGACCACTTGGCGTTTGAGAGTCACGGGTCCATTCAACGCCGCGCCCGCCGGCCGTGTCACCGTGCAAATGAAACAGCCGCCCCCTTGCGGGGGCGGCTGCCTCGTTACGCCGTTCTCTAGGTCCCCGGGTTGATCCCGCCGTTGACGCCGCCGCCGGCGTTCACCCCGCCGACGGGCGTGTACGCCTGGAATCCGGTAGACGTCTGGACGCCCCACTGGCCCAGATCCGGGTTGAACACGACCGGAAGCTGGGTTCCGTCCGGGTCACCCACCGGCGGCACCCACGTGGCCGGGAGGCCGTAGCGACCCGGGTCGTTGTAGTGCCCCGGCGGCGGGAAACCGTCGTGTCCCGGGGGAAGCGGGCTGCCCGGTCCGTTGCAGTTGACGCCCGGCCCACCCGGGTTACAGATCGGCTGCCCGGGCACGTGCTGGCCCGGCAGGTCGTCCCGGTCGCCGCCCGGAACGTTCGGACCCGGAATGTTCGGGTTCGGCACGTTCGGGCCGTGCGGGTCTGCTTGTGCGATACCGGCGCCAATTCCGAACGCCGCGGACGTGATGGTTCCGGCCATGAGTGTGCCGGCTGCGATTTTGCTCAGATTCATCAGTGAACCCCCTTGTCGAGCAGTTTGGGCCGCTTAGTGCAGCTCAAGCGGTTGACTTGGTGATTCGCTCACCCCACCGCCCTCATCGGGCAGTCGAACCTCCAACCACCCAGATACCCGAGCGATGGATGTCGGAAACCTTCTTTCGTCCTACGCAGGCCGCGGGGCCGGCACGCCCACGGCACGCAACACCCATTCGCGGGGAACCGAGAACGCAAGTGACCTGCGCGGAATGGTGGTCAGCACGGGCTCCGGTATCGCCGTCTTGTAGTGCAGTGACAGGCGTCCGGAGAACGCGGGATCGATGTTGCCGACGTCGGCGGTGAGCACAAGCCCGTTCGGCGACAGCTCGGCTTGCACGGGGCCCTCCTGCGGCGCATCCCAGCGCTGGTCGATGGCCCGTCCCGCGAGCTTGGGCACCGTCGAGAGCGTGCCGAGCACCCGCTGGGACGTGAGCACCAGGGAGCCGGCATAGCTGCGGATGTTTCCCTTGGCGACGAATCCCGGCACCGAGCCGCTGAATCGGAAAGTGGCGGGGACGTACTCGGCGAGCAGGACAATGCCCTCCGGTTCCACCTCCGCCCGCATGTCGGCGGGAAGCTTGCCGATGCGGAGCAATCTGCGCAGGATCACGGCCATCCACGGACCTTAACGCGCTTGGCCGGGATGCGAGCGAGTTTGCTGCGCATCCCGGCCAGGCTTGCGTCAGGCAGCGGCCGTGGCTGTCCCGACCACCGGTTCGAGAGCCTGCGCGACGATGTCGGCGACGTCGGTCATCGGCTTGACGTCCAGCGCGTCGAGCACCTCGGCGGGCACGTCGTCCAGGTCGGGCTCGTTGCGCGCCGGGATGAAAACCGTTGACAGGCCGGCTCTTTGCGCGGCGAGCAGTTTCTGCTTGACGCCGCCGATCGGCAATACCCGACCGTTCAGCGTGACCTCGCCGGTCATGCCCACGTCGGAGCGCACCTGGCGTCCGGTGGCCATCGACACCAGGGCGGTCACCATGGTGACACCGGCCGACGGGCCGTCCTTGGGCACCGCGCCGGCGGGCACGTGGACGTGGATGCGCCGGTCGAGGGCCTTCGGATCGACCCCCAAGTCCGCGGCGTGGGAGCGCACGTAGGACAGCGCGATCTGCGCCGACTCCTTCATGACGTCACCCAGCTGACCGGTCAGCTGCAGGCCAGGTTCGCCCTCGGTTGAGCCGGCCTCGATGTAGAGCACGTCGCCGCCCAGCCCGGTGACGGCCAGGCCGGTGGCCACGCCCGGCACCGCCGTGCGCTCGGCCGATTCCGGCGTGAACCGCGGGCGGCTAAGGTACTCAACCAGATCCGGCTCGTCGATGGTGATCGGCCCGGAATCGTCCGCCAGCTTGGTGGTGACCTTGCGCAGCGCCTTGGCCAGCAGCCGCTCGAACTGTCGCACACCGGGTTCCCGGGTGTAGTCGGCGGCGATCTTGCGCAGCGCGGCGTCGGTCAGCGTGACCTCGTCCTCGGTCAGCGCCGCCCGCTCCCGCTGCCGGGGCAGCAGGTAGTCCCGCGCGATCGCGACCTTGTCGTCCTCGGTGTAGCCGTCGATAGCCACCAGCTCCATGCGGTCCAGCAGTGCCGACGGGATGTTCTCGATCACGTTGGCGGTTGCCAGGAACACCACGTCCGACAGGTCCAGGTCCAAGTCCAGGTAGTGATCGCGGAACGTGTGGTTCTGCGCCGGGTCGAGGACCTCCAGCAGCGCGGCGCTCGGGTCGCCCCGATAGTCCGAACCGACCTTGTCGATTTCGTCCAGCAGCACAACGGGATTCATCGTTCCCGCCTCACCGATGGCGCGCACGATCCGGCCGGGCAACGCGCCCACATAGGTGCGCCGGTGCCCGCGGATCTCGGCCTCGTCGCGCACACCGCCCAGGGCGACGCGCACGAACTTGCGGCCCAGCGCCCGCGCGACGCTCTCACCCAGCGACGTCTTGCCGACGCCGGGGGGACCGGCCAGCACCATCACCGCGCCCGAGCCGCGGCCGCCCACCACCTGCAGCCCCCGCTGGGCGCGGCGGGCCCGCACGGCCAGGTATTCGACGATGCGGTCCTTGACGTCGTCCAGCCCGTGGTGGTCGGCGTCCAGGACGCCGCGCGCGGCCTTCAGGTCCGTCGAGTCCTCGGTCCGGACGTTCCAGGGCAGGTCGAGGACCGTGTCCAGCCAGGTGCGGATCCAGCCGCTCTCCGGGCTCTGGTCACTGGAGCGTTCCAGCTTGCCGACCTCGCGCAGCGCGGCCTCGCGCACCTTTTCGGGCAGGTCGGCGGCCTCCACGCGGGCCCGGTAATCGTCGGATCCATCGGGCTCGCCCTCGCCGAGTTCCTTGCGGATGGCGGCCAGCTGTTGGCGCAGCAGGAACTCCTTCTGCGTCTTCTCCATGCCCTCGCGGACGTCCTCGGCGATCTTGTCGTTGACCTCGACCTCGGCGAGGTGCGAACTGGTCCAGTCGATCAGCACGCGCAACCGTTCGGCGACGTCGACGGTCTCGACCAGCTGCCGCTTCTGCTCGTTGGACAGGTACGACGCATACCCCGAGGTGTCGGCCAGGGCCGACGGGTCGGTCAGCCTGTTGACGTAGTCGACGATTTCCCAGGCCTCGCGCCGTTGCAGCATGGCCAGCAGCAGCTTCTTGTACTCGGCGGTCAACGCCTTGACCTCGTCGGTCGTCTCGACGTCGGGGACCTCGGTCACCTCGACCCACAGCGCCGCGCCCGGCCCGGAGGCTCCCGTCCCGATCTGCGCCCGGCGCTCCCCGCGCACGACGGCCGCGGTGCCGCCGCCGGCGATGCGTCCGACCTGCAAAATCTTCGCGATCACGCCGTGCGAGGGGTAGCGGTCGTCGAGCCGGGGCGCGATCAGCAGCTGCCCCGACTCGCTCGCCTGGGCGGCGTCGATCGCCGCCCGAGCGGCATCGTCGAGCGCGATCGGCACGACCATTCCGGGCAACACGATGGTGTCGGTGACAAACAGCACCGGCACCGATTTGGCTTCAGCCATCAATCCTCCAAAAACTGAGTCTGATGCGCTCAACCCAGCCCGGCGCCGGTTTGTTCCCGGGACGCTTCCTTCAGGCCCAACGTGCGGCCCGCCTCACACTGGCGGCGAAACCGGCCCCAGTCGCCGCAGCTGTGTCACGTGCCCGGGCGAAAGCTCTTCGAGGCAGGTGACGCCCAGCAGCCGCATCGTCCGGATTACGCCGTCGGCCAGGATCTCGATGGCGCGGGTGACGCCGGGCTGGCCGCCGGCCATCAGCCCGTACAGGTAGGCCCGCCCGACGAGCGTGCACCGCGCACCGAGGGCGATCGCCGCCACGATGTCGGCGCCGGACATGATCCCCGTGTCCACCAGGATCTCGGTGTCCTTGCCCAGCTCGCGGGCGACCACGGGCAACAGGTGGAAGGGCACCGGGGCCCGATCCAGTTGGCGTCCGCCGTGATTCGACAACACGACGCCGTCGACGCCGCGCTCGACGACCGCGCGGGCGTCCTCGAGCGTCTGGATGCCCTTGACCACCAACTTGCCCGGCCACTGGGCCTTGATCCAGTCCAGGTCGTCGAAGGTGAGGCTCGGGTCGAACATGGTGGAGAGGTACTCCGAGACGGTCCCGGGCCAGCGGTCCATCGACGCAAACGCCAACGGCTCGGTGGTCAACAGGTCGAACCACCACTTCGGGTGCGGCACGGCATCCAGCACGGTGCGCAGCGTCAGCGTCGGCGGGATCGTCATCCCGTTGCGGTTGTCCCGCAGCCGGGCCCCGGACACCGGGACGTCGACGGTAGCAAGCAGGGTGTCGAAACCCGCGTCGGCCGCGCGGCGCACCAGCGCCATCGAGCGTTCCCGGTCGCGCCACATGTAGAGCTGAAACCACTTCCTGCCCTGGGGAACAGCGGTGACGAGGTCCTCGATCGAGCAGGTGCCGAGCGTGGACAGCGAGAATGGAATGCCGGCCCGGGCCGCCGCCCCCGCACCGGCGATCTCGCCCTCGGTGTGCATCAACCGGGTGAAGCCGGTGGGCGCGATCGCGAACGGCAGGACGACCGGTTGACCCAGCACGTTCCAGCCGGCGGTGACGTTGGTGACGTCACGCAGGATCGTCGGGTGAAACTCGATGTCGCGGAAGGCTTGTCGAGCGCGCGAAAGCGAGATCTCGTCCTCGGCCGCGCCGTCGGTGTAGTCGAACGCCGCCTTGGGGGTGCGCCGTTTGGCGATCCGCCGCAGGTCTTCGATGGTGTACGCGGCGTCGAGGCGGCGCCTGGTGGCGTCGAACTGCGGTCGCTTGAACTGGATCAGCGGCGCCAGATCGCGCACCCTGGGCACTCGTCGTCGGACCGGCATATGTGCAACCGTAGTCACATGGACGCGCGCAGCGACCCCTTCGACCTGGAGCGCTTCGTCGACGCGCAGGCCCCGGTGTACCGCACCGTGGTGGACGAGCTGCGCGCCGGTCGAAAACGCAGCCACTGGATGTGGTTCGTCTTCCCGCAATTGCGCGGCCTGGGCGGCAGCCCGACCGCGGTGCACTACGGCATCTCGTCGCTGGACGAGGCGCGGGCCTACCTGGCCCACGAGCTGCTCGGGCCGCGATTGCGCGAGTGCGCCCGCCTGGTCAACCAGGTGCGGGGCCGCTCGGCCGGCGAGATCTTCGGCTCGCCGGACGACCTGAAGCTACGTTCGTCGATGACGCTGTTCGCCTTGGCGACCGACGAGAACGGGGAGTTCGTCGCGCTGCTCGAGAAGTATTACGGCGGGCAGCAGGATGAGCTGACGCTGAAGCGGCTAGGCCGGGCCTAGAATCCGCCAGCCGTGCGGCTCGACCACCACCGCGTCGACGACCTCCTGCGGTGGGGCCGCCGATCCGCCGATGACCCGCCGGTATCCCGCGCCCAGCTCCGTCAGCGCCACGCGCATCGGCTCCTCGCCGATGTTGAGCGCGACCAGCAGCGCGTCGTCGCCGTTGCGCGTCTCGTACACGTAGTGCCGGTTTCGCAGCCGCAGCGCGCTCGTCGTCGCCCGGTGCAGCCACGGGTGGCGACGACGTAGCCCGACCAGGAATTGGTGCAGGGCCCACATTTCCGCCCCGAAGTCATCCAATTGCAATGGGGGAGAAGCGAACTCGGGCCTCACCGCGTCGTCGCCGCCGTAGCGCTCCTCCTTGACCCCGCGGAATCCCAGCTCGTCGCCCGCGTATACGCTGGGCACGCCACCGACGGTCAGCAGGATCACCAGCGCGTGCGCCACGTGCTCGGGGCGTTCGAGCCGGCTGGCGATACGGGTGACGTCGTGGTTGCCGATGAAGGTCAGGGGCGCGAAGCCGGCGAGAAACTCGGCGTGCCGCTGCAACGCCCAGTCCAGCTCGAAGAAGTTGCCGTCGTTGAGGCCGCTCCAGATCGCCTTCCACAGCTCGTACTGGGTCGCCGAGTCGAACGTGGCGGCGCGCACTACCGCGGCGTAGTCGCCGTGAATGAGCTCGCCGACGAACCAGGAGTCTCCGAACCGCTCGCGCACCCGCGGCAGCGTGGCCGCCCAAAACCGTTCGGGCACCGTGTAAGCCGCGTCCAGGCGCCAGCCGTCGGCGCCGCGGCCCAGCCAGTGCGCCATCACGTCCACGGTGTAGTCGGCGACCTCGGGGTTGTCGTGGTTGAGCGTGATCAGCTCGGAGTGGCCCTCGAACGTTCCGCCGCTGAACCACCCCGGTGCCCCGTCGCGGTAGCGGGGGAAGTCCACGCCGACGTGGTTGAACACGCCGTCGAGCAGGATGCGCAGCCCGCGGCGGTGAGCCTCGGCGACGAGGTGGTCGAAATCGGCGTCGTCACCGAGCCGGGGATCGATGCGGTAGTGGTCGGTGGTGTCGTAACCGTGTGTGCGCGAGGCGAATATCGGTCCCAGCGCAATGCCCGAAGCGCCCAGCGCGATGGCGTGGTCGAACCAGTCGACGAGCCGCCGCAGCCGGTGTTCGCCCGGCTGCGGCGGCCCGTCCGACGCGGGAAACGCGCCGACGAACCCCAGCGGATAGACCTGCCACCAGATCGCGTGTTCTACCCAGGCTGGAGCCGTCACTAGCCGACGGCAGCCAGCGTCTGGGAGGCGACGATCGCTTGCGCCACGCCGGCGACGATGGCCGCGGCCTTCAGCGCCTCCTGGATGGTCTCCCGGCTGACGCCCGCCTCGCGCAGCGTGTGCTCGTGGGCTGCCACGCAATCCGGGCAGCCGTTGATCGAGGACACCGCGAAGCACCACAGCTCGAAGTTCGCCTTGTCCACACCGGGATTGGCGATGATGTTCATCCGCAGGCCCGCCCGCAGGTCGTCGTACTTCCCGTCCAGGAAGCCACGGCCGCGGTAGAACACGTTGTTCATCGCCATGATCGAGGCGGCGCCCAGGGCGGCGTTGTACGCCTCGGCCGACAAGACATCGGCCGCCTCGGCACCGATCTGGGTGATCACCTCGGTGTTGCGGGTCGCCGCGGCGCTCGCCAGCAGGGTGCCCCACAGCTGTTCCTCGTTCAGCTCCGTAGTGCGCGTGATGGAGCCCAGGTTGAGCTTGAGGTCCTTGGCGTACTCGGGCAGCGCTTCCTTGAGGTTTTCTACGCTCATCTCGCCTCCCTGATCAAACCCTAGTGATTAGGCCGAAGCCTTGAGCAGCTCGGTGGCGTCGAGCGTCGGGTCGCCCTTGCGCCAGTTGCAGGCGCACAGCTCGTCGGACTGCAGCGCGTCGAGGACCCGCAGCACTTCTTCCACGTTGCGGCCCACGGAACCCGCGGTGACCGAAACGAATTGGATCTCGTTGTTGGGATCCACCAGGAAGGTCGCGCGGTCGGCGACGCCGTCGGCGTTGAGAACGCCGGTGGCCAGGCTCAGCTCCCGCTTGATGTCGGACAGCATCGGGAACGGCAGCTTCTTCAGGTCCTCGTGCTGGGCCCGCCAGTTGAAGTGGACGAACTCGCTGTCGATCGAGACGCCGAGCACCTGCGCGTCGCGGTCGGCGAACTCGTCGTTGAGCTTGCCGAAGGCGGCAATCTCGGTCGGGCACACGAAGGTGAAGTCCTTGGGCCAGAAGAACACAACGCGCCACTTGCCTTCGTGGTCGTCGTTGGTGATGGTGGTGAAGTAGTCCTCGGGCTGCTTGGCGTCGACCTTGGACAGGTCGCCCGCGATCAGTGCAGTGAGCTCGTAGGCGGGGAATTGGTCGCCGATGGTCAGCAGAGGCATGTCGCTCCTTTTTTGGATTTACTCAAGATTAGCCGTCCCTGCCATGGTGCCCGCTTCGCTTACCTAAAGTAAAGGTGATATTTCCCACTACACTTATAGGCATGTCCGATAGGAGTTATCAGCCGACGATCGCCGGCCTGCGCGCGTTTGTCGCGATCGCCGAGAAGCGTCAATTCAGCGGCGCCGCAGCCAGTCTCGGCGTCAGCCAGTCAACGTTGTCCCAGGCGCTGGCGGCGCTGGAAACCGGGCTCGGCACCCAGCTGATCGAGCGCTCGACCCGGCGTGTCCTGTTGACCGCGGAGGGCGCGTCGCTGCTTCCGCGCGCCCAGGCCGTCGTCGACGCGGCCGACGCATTCACCGCCGCGGCCGCCGGCTCGGCCGATCCGCTGCGCGCCGGGATGCGGCTGGGACTGATCCCCACGGTGGCGCCCTACGTGCTGCCGACCGTGCTGGCCGGCCTCGCCGAACGCTTCCCGGCGATGACGTTGCGGGTGACGGAAGACCAGACCGAGCGGCTGCTGACGATACTGCGCGAGGGCGCGCTCGACGCGGCGCTCCTTGCGCTGCCGGCCGACGCCCGCGGTGTCACCGCGATCCCGATCTACGACGAGGACTTCGTGCTGGCGTTGCCGCCCGGGCATCCGCTGTCGGGACAGCGCCGGGTCCCGGCGACGGCACTGGCCGACCTGCCGCTGCTGCTGCTGGACGAGGGGCACTGCCTGCGCGACCAGGCGCTCGAGGTGTGCCATAAGGCGGGCGTGCGCGCGGAGCTGGCCAATACCCGGGCGGCCTCGCTGGCCACCGCGGTGCAGTGCGTGACCGGCGGTCTGGGCGTGACGCTGATCCCGCAGAGCGCGGTGCCGGTCGAGGCGACGCGAAGCCGCCTCGGGCTGGCGCAGTTCGCCGCGCCCCGCCCCGGACGGCGCATCGGCCTGGTGTACCGCTCGTCGAGCGGCCGCGACGAGTCCTACCGGCAGCTGGCCGGGATCATCGGCACCGTGATCCGCAGCCAACATCAGGTGCGCCTGGTCAAATAGGGCGGCGGGGCGCGGGCCGGGCAGTAGGTTCTGCCTATGGAGAAGGTCATCGCCGTGCTCATGCGTGCCGATTCGGACGAGAAGTGGTGCGCCCGCCAGCGCGGCCCCGTCGTCAGCGCCCTGTTGGAGCTGGGCCTGCCGGGGCTGTCGGTCAACGTGCGCGACGACGCGGTGCGCCACTCACTGATGACGCTGACGACGCTGGACCCGCCCGTCGGGGCGGTGGTGAGCATGTGGACGCAGCAGTGCTACGGCGAGCAGATGACGGCGGCCCTGGCACTGCTGGGCGCCGAATGCGAACAACTCGCCGCGTACCTGGTGACCGAATCCGTGCCGCTGAAAGCGCCTACGTCCGAATTAGGTTCTCGCACAACCGGTTTGGCTAACATTGCGCTGCTGCGCCGGCCGGCCGGGCTGGACCAGGCGAGCTGGCTGACCCGGTGGCAGCGCTATCACACCTCGGTGGCCATCGAGACGCAGTCCACCTTCGGCTACACCCAGAACTGGGTGGTGCGGACCCTCACCCCGGACGCACCGGGAATCGCGGGCATCGTCGAGGAGTTGTTCCCCACGGAGGCGATCACCGATCTCAAGGCGTTCTTCGGTGCCGCCGACGACAACGATCTGCACGACCGGTTGGGCCGAATGGTCGCGAGTACCACGGCGTTCGGCGCCAACGAGAACATCGACACCGTTCCCACCAGCCGCTACGTCTTCAAGACACCGTTCATCGAGGAAGCCACATGACAACTCTGCGCGACGCCGTGGCGTTGGCCGCGGCGGAACACGGCCTGGCGGTCGTTTCCACCGTCCGCGCCGACGGAACGGTGCAGGCCTCGCTGGTCAACGTCGGCCTGTTGCCGCACCCGGAAACCGGGCAGGAGGTGCTGGGCTTCACCACCTACGGCAAGGTCAAGTTGGCGAACCTGCGGGCGCGGCCGCAGCTGGCGATCACCTTCCGCAACGGCTGGCAGTGGGCGACGGTCGAGGGCCGCGCGGAGCTGGTCGGTCCGGACGACACGCAGCCCTGGTTGCCCGACCAGGACCAGTTGCGGCTGTTGCTGCGCGACGTCTTCACCGCCGCGGGCGGCACGCACGACGACTGGGAGGAGTACGACCGGGTGATGGCGCGGGAGCGCCGCGCCGTCGTGCTGATCGCGCCCACCCGCGTCTACAGCAACGGCTGACCTGGTTACGCTGCAGCGGTGACGCTGCAGATCGATGACGACAAGCGGGTGCGCACCCTCACGCTCAACCGGCCCGAGGCGTTGAACGCATTCGACGAAGCCCTCTACGACGCCACCACGGAAGCGCTGCTGGCCGCCGCCGAGGATCCCGAGGTCGCCGTGGTGCTGCTGACCGGCGCGGGTCGCGGCTTCAGCGCCGGAACCGATCTGGCCGAGATGCAGGCCCGCATCACCGATCCGGATTTCGCCCCGGGCAAGCATGGCTTCATCGGGCTGATCAACGCGCTCAGCGCGTTCCCCAAACCACTGATCTGCGCGGTCAATGGGGTCGGCGTGGGCATCGGCGCCACGATCCTGGGCTACGCCGATTTGGCGTTCATGTCGTCGACGGCCCGGCTGAAGTGCCCGTTCACCAGCCTGGGGGTGGCGCCGGAAGCGGCGTCGTCCTACCTGCTTCCGCAGCTGGTGGGCCGGCAGAACGCCGCCTGGCTGTTGATGTCCTCGGAATGGGTCGACGCCGACGAGGCGCTCCGCATGGGCCTGGTCTGGCGGGTCTGCGAGCCGGATGACCTGTTGCCCGAGGCCCGCCGGCACGCCGAAGTCCTTGCCAGCCGGCCCATTTCGAGCCTGATGGCGGTCAAGCACACGATGATGGAACCCGTTCGTCCGGAGATCGCGGCGGCCACCGCGCGGGAAAACGCTCACTTCGCCGAGTTGATGGGCGCCCAGGCGAACGCCGCCGCCCTGGCGGATTTCAACAAACGCTGACGCCGGCTACCGCGACGGGGCGGCCTCGAGGTTCGCCGACGCGGCGATGATCGCCCGCAGCGTCCGCCTGCACCGTCCGCAGTCGCCCCCGGCCCCGCACGCGGCCATGACCTCTTTCGAGGTGGAGGCGCCGCGCGCGACCACCTCGGACACCGTGTGGTTCGTCACGCCGACACAGAGGCACACGTACATCAGCGCATCCCCTGCATGCGGGCGACATTCCCTTCGTCGACGGCGTGGCCACGCGACCGCACTTCGTCCTCCCTCTCGGCATCCCGCGTCAGCGGGAATCCCGAAACAAGTGCCGAACCGACAGCCTTATTAGTTGAGTCTAACCTAACTTCGTTAGCGCAGTCTAACCTTACCCGCCAGCAACGTGGGCCACGGAGTTTCCGCGAGACACACACTGAGCACAGCCATACCTTGCTGGAAGATTGCCACCGGCCGTGGCAAAGTGCGGTTACGGCCCGGCATGGTGCGCTCAGCCCAGCGCGCCCGGCCCGGCGCCGAGAACGGCCACCGTTTACACCGTCACCGTAGGGGAGTGAAGATGCAAGGCGATCCGGATGTTTTGCGCCTGCTGAACGAGCAGCTGACCGGCGAGCTCACCGCGATCAACCAATATTTCCTGCACTCGAAGATGCAGGACAACTGGGGGTTCACCGAGCTCGCCGAGCACACCCGGGCCGAATCCTTCGATGAGATGCGGCACGCCGAGGCCATCACCGACCGCATCCTGCTGCTGGACGGGTTGCCCAACTACCAGCGCCTCTTTTCGTTGCGCATCGGCCAGACACTGCGCGAGCAGTTCGAGGCCGACCTGGCGATCGAGTACGAGGTGATGGACCGGCTCAAGCCCGGCATCATCATGTGCCGCGAGAAGCAGGACACCACCAGCGCCAATTTGCTGGAAGAGATCGTGGCCGACGAGGAAAAGCACATCGACTACCTCGAGACGCAGCTGGAGCTGATGGACAAGCTGGGCGTGGAGCTCTACTCCGCGCAGTGCGTGTCCCGGCCGCCGAGCTGACCCGGCCCACGCCTTTCGCCGGTTTTGGTTGCCACGGGTTGACCGTGGGCACTCACTACCATCGAAAGCCGTGGGAAGGCGGGCATGACGAGGGCAACACCAGCGGCGGCTGAAACCGGTGGCACGTCGGATTCCGAGCCCGGGGACGTCGCGGTCGACCCGCAGCGACGCAATTTCATCTTTGTCGCGGTCCTGCTCGGCATGCTGATGGCCGCGCTGGACCAGACGATCGTGGCGACCGCGCTGCCGACCATCGTCGCCAATCTCGGTGGCGCAGGCCATCAATCGTGGGTGGTCACCAGCTACCTGCTCGCCTCGACCATCATCACCGCCCTCGTCGGCAAGTTCGGTGACCTGTTCGGCCGCAAGCGGGTGTTCCAGGCGGCCGTCGTGTTCTTCGTCGCCGGATCGGTGCTGTGTGGGCTCTCCAGCTCGATGGGCATGCTGGTGGCGGCGCGGGCGCTGCAGGGCATCGGCGGCGGCGGCTTGATGGTGACCGCCATGGCGCTGATCGGCGAGGTGATCCCGCTGCGGGACCGCGGCCGCTACCAGGGCGCGATGGGCGCGGTGTTCGGCGTCACCACCGTGATCGGCCCCTTGCTCGGCGGCTACTTCACCGACCACTTCACCTGGCGCTGGGCGTTCTGGATCAACGTGCCGATTTCGGTCGTGGTCTTCTTCGTGGCGGCCGCCGCCATCCCGGCGCTGTCCGAGCGCACCAAACCGGTCATCGACTACACCGGGATCCTGTTCGTCGGCCTGGGCGCCGCCGGGCTGACGCTGGCCACCAGCTGGGGCGGCACCACCTACCCGTGGGGATCGCCCACGATCATCGGCCTGTTCGCCGGCTCGGTGATCGCGTTGTGCATCTTCGCCTGGGTGGAAAGCCGCGCCGCCGCGCCGATCCTGCCGACCCGGCTGTTCGGCAGCCCGGTGTTCACGGTGTGCTGCGTGCTGTCGTTCGTGGTGGGTTTCGCGATGCTGGGCGCCCTGACGTTCCTGCCGACGTACATGCAGTTCGTCGACGGCGTCTCGGCCACCACATCGGGCCTGCGCACGTTGCCGATGGTGATCGGGATGCTGATCACTTCGATGGGCAGTGGTGTCATCGTCGGCCGCACGGGCCGATACAAAGTCTTTCCCGTCGCCGGCACCGCCGTCATGGCGGTGGCGTTCTTTCTGATGTCGCGGATGGACCCGTCCACATCGACGTTGGTCCAATCGCTGTTCCTGGTCATCCTCGGCGCGGGGATCGGGATGTGCATGCAGACCCTCGTCCTGATCGTGCAGAACACCGTGAGCTTCGACGACCTCGGCGTCGCGACCTCCGGCGTCACCTTCTTCCGCACGATCGGCAGCTCGTTCGGCGCCGCCATTTTCGGCTCGCTGTTCACGAACTTCCTGCACAGCCGGATCGGCCCGGCACTGGTGGCCAGCCGCGCGCCGGCCGCGGCCGCCGCGTCGCCGGAGGCCCTGCACCGGCTGCCCCGCCAGGAGGCCGCCCCGATCGTCGCCGCCTACGCCGAGTCGCTCACCCACGTGTTTTTCTGGGCGGTTCCGGTCGCGCTGGCCGGCTTCGTCCTGGCACTGTTCCTGCGGGAGATCCCGCTGCGCGAAATGCACGACAGCACAATCGATCTCGGCGACGCGTTCGGCATGCCGAACACCGAGACACCGGATCAGATGCTGGAGGGCGCGGTCGAACGCATGCTGCGCGGGGTGCCCGGCATGCGATTGCGCAGCATCGCCATGCGACCCGACTGCCGACTCGACGTGGCCGGATTGTGGGGCGTCCTGCGCATCAACCGCTACGGACAGATGTACGGCACGGCCCGGCTCACCGACATCGCCGACTACCTGCGGATACCGTTCGAGGTCTTGGAGCCCACCTTCGCGCGCCTGATCGCGACCGGATACGCCAGGGGCGACGGTGACCAGATGTGGCTGACGCCGGCCGGCGCCCAGCAAGTGGACTACGTGCACTCGCTGCTGGTGGGCTGGCTGGTCGACAAGCTCGCCCGGTCACCGGGATTCGACGGACGACCGGATCGTCGCGTGGTCGAAGCGGCGCTGAATCGCGTCGCGGGGCGCGTTCTCGCGCAACGGGACTGGAGCGACGACCGGCCCACCACCAAGATCGCGGTGCCCACCCCCTGAAACGGGCGGTGCGGGCGTACCATCACGCCATGAGCCGAATCGGAACATTTGCTGACGACGACCTGGCCGGCTGGTTCGCGAAGTCTCCCGACATCGGCGGCGCCCTGGGCGGCTTCAGTAACGCGGTCTACACGAAGAACCGGTTGCCGCTGCGCACCCGCGAGCTGGCGCGCGCGGTGATCGCCCACCGCAACGAATGTGTGGTCTGCGTCAACACCCGCGACGAAGACGGCCCCGCCGCCGGCGTCGACGAGGAGTTGTATGACCACGCGCTTGAGTGGCGCACCTGGCCCGGCTACAGCGAACAGGAGCGGCTGGCCGCCGAGTTCGCGGACCGATTCGCCACCGACCACACCGCCCTGCGCGACGACGAGGATTTCTGGAGCCGTTGCTCGGCACACTTTTCCGACGAGCTGCTGGCCGATCTGGCGCTGTCCTGCGCGCTGTGGGTCGGCATGGGTCGCGTCTTGCGCACGCTCGACATCGGGCAGGCCTGCAAACTGACGATTCCCAGCCGGGCGTAGCCGCGGCTCGTCGTCTTCCGGGCACAAACCGCGGCGCCGCCGCGTTGCGCTAGGCGTGAAGATCCGTTTCGGCGTCGGACTGGGCGCGGACACCACACCAGATCAGTTGGCGCCCATCGTCGATCGTCTCGAGGCCGGCGGCGTGGATTCGCTGTGGTTCTCCGAGCTGGTGTACTCCCCGGCGGTCGACCCGGTGGTCGGCATGGCCTACGCGCTCGCCAGGACGACCCGCCTCAAGGTCGGCACCTCGGTGGCCGTGCTGCCCGGGCGGCATCCGGTGCTGGTGGCCAAGCAGCTGGCGTCGCTGGCGGCCGTCGCACCGAAGCGGGTGCTGCCCGTCTTCGGCCTGCGGTCGGCGATCCCGGCCGAGCGGGAGGTTTTCGTGGTGCCGGACGGGGAGCGCGCCGCGGTGTTCGACGAGGCGTTGCGGGTGCTGCGCGCGACGTTGGTCGAGGATCGGGCGAGCTATTCGGGTCGGTATTTCTCCGTCACCGGGGCGTCGGTGCTGCCCAGGCCCACGCCCCCGCTGGACATCTGGGTGGGCGGCTCGTCGCCGGCGGCGTACCGGCGCATCGGGGCCTTGGCCGACGGCTGGCTGGGCAGTTTCCTCACCCCGGCCGAGTCGCGGGCGGCCCGCGAGGCGATCCAGCGCGCCGCGGCGCAGGCGGGCCGCGAGATCGAACCCGATCACTTCGGCATCTCGTTGGCCGTCACCGACGGCGAGCTGCCCGCCGGACTGGCCGCGGCCGCTCGGCAGCGGCGCCCGGACGTCGACCCCGCCGAGCTCATCGCCGCCGGTTGGGACCAGCTGCACCGACAACTCGACGCCTACATCGACGCGGGATTGACTAAATTCGTGATCCGGCCGGCGGGGGGCGCGCCGCTGGACGGCTTCCTCGATCGGTTCGTCACCGAGCTGACCGCCCGCCAGAACTGAATTCGGCGGCCTCGAGGCTGCACAATGACTGCCATGACCGGCACACCGCTTGCCGCCGCGGCGATCGCCCAGCTGGAGGCCGAGGGCGTCGACACCGTGATCGGCACCGTGGTGAACCCCGCGGGGCTCATCCTGGCCAAGACGGTCCCGCTCCGGCGGACGAACGCGTTCGCCAATCCCGGCCTCGGCGCCAGCCCCTCGTGGCACGCCTTCGCGATCGACCAGAGCGGCATCGCCTTCACCCCCGATGTCGGGGTGATCGGCGACCAGCGCCTCCGCATCGACCTGTCGGCGATGCGCATCGTCGGCGACGGGCTGGCGTGGGCGCCCGCCGGGTTCTTCGAGCAGGACGGCGCGCCCGTTCCGGCCTGCGCGCGCGGCACGCTGAGCCGCGTCGAGGCCGCGCTGGCCGAGGCCGGTGTCGAGGCGGTGATCGGGCACGAGGTCGAATTCCTGCTGGTCGCCCCCGACGGTGCCCGCCTCCCGACGACGCTGTGGGCGCAGTACGGGCTGGCCGGCATCCTCGAGCACGAGGCGTTCGTCCGGGACGTGACCCGCTCGGCGGCGGTGGCCGGCATCGCGATCGACCAGTTTCATCCCGAGTACGGCGCCAACCAATTCGAACTGTCCGTGGCGCCCCAAACGCCGGTGGCCTCCGCCGACCAGCTGGTGTTGTTGCGGCTCGTCATCGGCCGCGTGGCGCGCCGCCACGGGCTTCGCATCAGCTTCTCGCCCGCACCGTTCGCCGACGGCGTCGGATCCGGTGCCCACCAACATTTTTCGCTCACCATGTCGGAGGAGCCGCTGTTCTCCGGTGGCACGGGCGCGCGCGGCATGACGGTGGCGGGAGGGAGCGCCGTGGCGGGGGTGGTCCGCGGACTGCCGCAGGCGCAGGCCGTGCTGTGCGGGTCGATCGTGTCCGGCCTGCGGATGCACCCCGGCAACTGGGCCGGCGCCTACGCGTGTTGGGGCACCGAGAACCGCGAGGCGGCGGTGCGATTCATCGAGGGCGGGCCCGGCAACCCGCGTGGCGGGAACGTCGAAGTCAAGATCGTGGACCCCTCGGCGAACCCCTACCTGGCGTCGGCGGCGATTCTGGGGCTCGCGCTGGACGGCATCAACCGCCGAGCGCCGCTGCCACCGGAGATCACCGTCGACCCGGCCACCCTGTCCGATGCCGATCGCGAGCGCAACGGGATCGCCACCCTGCACCGGCAACAGGCGGAAGTCATTGCCGCACTGGACGGCTCGGAGCTAATGCGGGGCATATTGGGCGATCCAACGGTCGACATGGTGGTCGCGGTGCGGCGCCTGGAGCACGAGCGGTACGGCGGCCTGGAGGCCGAGCAACTGGCGGACAAGTTCCGCATGGCCTGGAGCGTGTGACGGGCTCGTCATGGCGCCTGATTCCTCCGCGCTGGCCCGGCACGTCGGCGAAGTGGCCCTGATCGACCAGCACGCGCACGGATGCTGGTTGACGGCGGGGGACCGGCGGCGGTTCGAGAACGCGCTCAACGAGGCCAACACCGAGCCCATCGTGGGGTCGGGCTTCGACTCTCAGCTCGGCTTCGCCGTGCGCGCCCACTGCGCCCCGCTGCTGGGCCTGCCCAAACATGCTGAGCCCCAATCCTATTGGGATCGCCGCAGCCAACTGAGCGAGGCCGACCTGGCCCGGACGTTCCTGTCGGCCGCCGGAGTCAGCGACTGGCTGGTGGACACCGGGATCGGCGCCGACACCGCCGGGCCGGACGAGATGGCGAACCTCTCCGGCAACCGCGCCCACGAGGTGGTGCGCCTCGAGCAGGTCGCCGAGCAGGCCGCGCGGGCGCCGGGCGACTACGCGAGGGCCTTCGAGGACATCCTGCGCCGGCGCGCGGCGACGGCGGTGGGCACCAAGTCGATCCTGGCCTACCGGGGCGGCTTCGACGGCGACCTGAGCGAGCCGTCACCGGCGCAGGTGACCAAGGCCGCCGCCCGGTGGCGCGACGCCGGCGGCACCCGGCTGCAGGACCGGGTGCTGCTGCGCTTCGGTCTCCATCAGGCGCTCCGACTGGGCAAGCCCCTGCAATTCCACGTCGGCCTCGGCGACAGGGACTGCGACCTGCACAAGACCAACCCGTTGCTGCTGCTCGACTTCCTGCGGCGGTCCGGGGACACCCCGATCGTGCTGCTGCACTGCTACCCGTACGAGCGGGAGGCCGGCTACCTGGCGCAGGCCTTCAACAACGTCTATGTCGACGGCGGACTGACCGTGAACCAGCTGGGCGCGCGGTCACCGGCGTTCGTCGCCCGGCTGCTTGAGCTGGCCCCCTTCGGCAAAATCCTGTACTCGTCGGACGGGTTCGGGCCCGCCGAACTGCATTTCCTCGGCGCGGCCCTGTGGCGCAGGGCAATTCATCGCGTGCTGCGGGACTTCGTGGCCGACGGCGATTGGAGCGCGAGCGACGCCATCCGGGTGGTCGACCTGATCGCCCACGGCAACGCCGCCCGCCTCTATGGCGTTTGACGTGCGGTAGCACCGGGGTACCCCGCCCCAATGGCGACCATGGGCGACGTCTTGAACTGGGCCCGCGATCAGGTCGTGTCGCGGGTGCCCAAAGCCGACCTCGATCAGCGCGATCCGGACTACATCCGCGACCAACTTCCGGGAACCTGGCTGCTGGCGTCGCTGTACTTCCGCGCGGACGTGCGGGGCCTGGACCGCATCCCGGCCGAGGGGCCGGTGCTGCTGGTCGGCAACCATAGCGGCGGCAACGTGCCCCCGGACACGTTCGTTTTCACCCTCGCGTTCTGCTCCTATTTCGGCGTCGAGCGGCCCTTCTATCAGTTGGCCCACAACCTCGTCGTCTCCGCGCCACCGCTGGGCTGGCTGCGCAAGTTCGGCACGGTCGCCGCCAACCCCGAAAACGCCCGCCTCGCACTGGAATCCGGGGCGGCGCTGCTGGTCTACCCCGGCGGCGACTACGAGGTCTTCCGCCCGTCGTGGGAACGCCACACCGTCGACTTCGGCGGCCGCATGGGCTACGTGCGGCTGGCCCGCGAAACCGGCGTGCCGATCGTTCCCGTCGCCAGCGTCGGCGGCCAGGAGAGCGCGCTGTTCCTCAACCGCGGGCAGTGGCTGGCCAAGCTGCTGATGGCCGACAAGCTGCTCCGGCTCAAGAGCATCCCGATCTCGCTGGCGCTGCCGTGGGGCCTCAACATCAGCGACCTGGCGGGCCACATTCCGTTGCCGACCAAGATCGTGATCGAGGTGCAGGACCCGATCGAGGTCGACGGCTCGGAATTCGAAGACCAAGCGGTGCACGACAAGGTCATGGCCAGCCTGCAGGGCGGTGTCGACCGGCTGGCCGCCGAGCGACGATTCCCGGTGATCGGCTGATGCGCGTCGAACGCCGCTGCGTCATCAACGCCGACCGCGACGCGGTCTGGAAGATCGTCAGCGACCCGGACTGCTACCCGTCGTTCATGACGAACTTGGAGCGCTGGGAGTCGTCGAACGACAAGCCGGCCGGCGTCGGTGCGCGCTACACCGTTCACTGGAAGATCGGCTCGGTGCCCGTGGGTGGGCTGATCGAGGTGGTCGAGTTCGACGAGGGCCGGGACCTGGCCTGGGTGGGCATCACCGGGGTCACGCTGCGCGGACGGATCCGGTTGCGCGACCGCGGCGACGGCTGCACGAAGGTGACGTTCCGGCTGTCGTATCAGGCGCCCGGGGGACTGCTCGGGTACATCGCTGACCGGATCGCCGTGCGCCAGGTGGGACGCACCGTCGCCGACACACTCAAACGCCTGCGGAAGCTCGCCGAGTCGTAGGCGAATTTTTCCAATTCACCCCCCGAGAAATCCCCGCGCGGCATAGGCTCCGATCGACGAATCGGGCAACGTCACCATCCATCGCAGGACCAGAAGGATTTGGGAGCATGTTGCTTCGAGCGACTCTCGTCGCCGCCGTCGTCGCCGCCGCCGCAAGCGGTCTGGCAGCACCGGCCCACTCATCGCCCGGCTGTTACATCGCCAGTTCCGGCGATTGCGTGCCCTATCCGCAACAAGGCCCGTCACAGCCACCCGGTGCCACCGCGAAATGCGCGGACGGCAGCTGGTCGTTCAGCGAACACCCGCATGCGGGCGGCACCTGCCACGGACACGGGGGAGTCCAGCAGTACTTGTAGCGGTCGGCGATGACCGGCGCTGCTCCCAAGCGATCGGATGGTCGGAGGACGAGGGGTGACCATCCGAACGCCCAAGCGCCGGCATCGCCGAACATCCTGTGGCGCAACAGGATTAGCGTCGGCGGAGGGCCGAATGCAGGCCGCCGACCGGTCGGTCAGACCAAGGCCGGCGCGCCGAACACCCAGCCGGTGTCGGCATCGGCCGAGGTTTGCGCGTTCTGCTCACTACTGAACGCCCCCGTATGGGCCTCGCCGCGGGCCAGCGCCACTATCGCGACAATCACCACTATCGCCGCCGACGCCAGGACCATCACGCCCACGCCGTCGGCGTTCAGGGTCTCGCCGAGCACCACGATGCCCAGGACCGATGCCACCGCCGGTTTGGCCACGGTCACCGACGGCAGTGAGGCGGTCAGCGCACCGGCGCGAAACGAAGACTGCTGAAAGACCATCCCCGCCAACGCCGCCAGTATCCAGACATAGAATTCCGGCGCGCACAGCAGCGCCCCGAAACCGTGTCCGGCCGCCGCGACGACGGCTTTGGTCAGCACCGCGAACAGGGCCAGCGACGAACCGGCCACCACCGCCAGCAGTACCGCCGCACGCGGACCGGGCCACTTGCGCGCACCCAGGACACAGAACACCAGTAGCGGACCCAACACCAGGGCCACCAGAGTCCAGGTTGCCGGCGACCCCTGCGACTGCCCGGCCGTCGGGTCGCCAACCGTGACCACCACCGCCAGAGCGACGGCGAGCACCGTCGCCCACATCCACTGCCCGCGGGTCACCCGCTGACGGGTCAGCCGCGCGTTGACCGGCAGGGCAAATAGCAGCGCCGTCACCTGCAGCGCCGTCACCAACATCACCGACCCGACCTCCAGCGCGGCGGCTTGCAGGCTGTAGTTGGCAACGGCACCGCCGCCGCCAAGCCACCACCGGGTGTCGCGCAACGACATGCGGAACAACTCCCAGTGGCCGACTGGCTCGTCGGTGACCTCGTGCGCGGACTGTTGACGGCTCACCGCGCCGATCGCGGATGCCAGCGCGGCGCACAGGGCGAGCACAACCGCGATCTCCGACTTCACCATGGGACCTCCTCAAGATTCCGAGACCACTTCGGGCTAGACCCCGAAGTAGACGCCGTACCTGCTCGTCGCCAGCGCTTTCAACAGCCACAGGACCAGCCCGGTGCCGGCCAAGGTGCCACCAGTCACAGCCACGATGAAGGCGGCCCGGAACGCCGACCGGAGAGGGTTCTGCTGGTCGGCGGCGGTCGGCGGGTGGATGTTGCTGGCGGTCATGGCATCGTCGACGTCCTTTCGGTCATGTGCATCGTCGTTGCGCGGTTCATGCCGAATCATGAAGAAAATGGTGATGGACGAAGCACTGCTCCCGGAATGGCCGGGAAGCCAGATTGGGTTGCCTCTAGGGATAGAGTTTCCTATCCATTTGGTAAGCATCGCGCGTGCCCGCCCCGCGTAAGAGGGCTCGCCGTTGACCAACCCGCCACGGCGACAACGTGGTGGCGCGCGCCGACGCGTCTCTCAGTCTGGCCACCCAGCCCTGAACCTTCCGCTTGGTCAGTTCTGGGGGAGTGCTCGTGCGCTCACACCGGGAGAGAAACGAGTGGACGGTTCCGCTAGACCAAGCTCGTCGCGTCGAAGACCCAGCTGGTGTCGGCCGTCGCGAGGTTCTCGAAGTGGTTCGGGGGAGCGAAGCTGACGAGACTGTTCATGTCCCAATAGTCTTTCCAGACGGTGATTTTCCCGTCCGCGACCTTATGGACGGTGACGAACCTCAGCACGCCCTGCTCGCCCGTCTCGAACGTCCACGTCTCGGAGTGCTCGTACAGCACGTCGGAACCGTTGGAAACCAGCACGCCGTCGTGGTTCTCGTAACCGGCCAGCGGCTCGAGCCCCATCTTCAGCCGCTTGACGATGTCTTCGGGTCCGCGCGCCGACAACGCGGGCACCGGCATGTCGACGTAGAGGCAGTCATCGGACAGGAACGTCTTGACCGCCTCCCAGTCCCGCCGCGAGAGCGCCTGCCATAGCCCGAGTACGACATCCTCGACCGAGATCATAGACACGTCTGTCATAGCGCAAATAAACTCGGTAACTCCCCGGGTGTCAACGGGGGATGCCCTAGCCGTCGACGCGGGCCATCGACCGGGCCGGCCCCAGCGCCACCGGCAGCGACGACCAGCCGCGCAGCACGCGGGTATCGCGCCGGCTGCCCGCGCCCGCCGCGCGGACCTCGGGGAACCGGTCGAAGAACGTGCGCAGCCCCACCTCGCCCTCGGCGCGCGCAAGCGCCGCACCCAAACAGAAGTGCCGGCCGCCCGAGAACGCGAGATGCCTTCCCGCGTTGGGCCGTTCGATGTCGAAGCGGTGCGGCTCGGCGAACACCGCCGGATCGCGGTTGGCGGCGGCCAGATAGACCAGCACCAGGTCGCCCCGGCGAAGCTGCTGACCGGCCAGCTCGACGTCGCCCAGCGCCACCCGGGCGGTCAGCTGCACCGGCGACTCCAGCCGCAGGATCTCCTCGACGGCGTTGGGCCATAGCTCGGGCCGGTGGCGCAAGGTGTCCAGGCGGTCGGGAGCGTCCAACAGCATGCGAATCCCATTGCCCAGCAAGTTGACCGTCGTCTCGAACCCGGCGGCCAACACCAGCCCGGCGATCGCTTGCAGCTCGTCGGGGTCCAAATACGTTTCGGCGGAGCCGCTTTCGGCGATCTGGATCAGTTGGCTCATCAGGTTGTCGCTCGGGTTGCGGCGCAACTCGCTCAGGTGCCCGGCGAGCCACGAGCTGAACCCTTCCAGCCCTCGCTGCACGCTGCGGTACTGCCGCCAGGTCAGCCCGATGTCCAGGCTGGGAGCGGCGAGTTCGCCGAACTCCAGCACGCGCCGCCGGTCTTCGGCGGGGACGCCGAGAATATCGCTGATGATCGCCACCGGCAGCTGCGAGCAATACCGGCCCACAACGTCGACGACCTGTCCGGATTCGGCGGCCAGCCGATCCAACAGGTCGGCGGCGGTCTGCTGCACGCGATCGCGCAACGCCGCTACCGCCCTGGGGGTGAACACCGCCGACACCGTCTTGCGGTAGCGGGTGTGGTCCGGCGGCTCGACGGCGAGCAACGACGGCGCGCGAAGCGGATGCAGCAGGTCGTCGCGGGTGCGTTCCTCCAACCGGCGCAACGGCCCCGGCAGGTTCGACCCGAACACCAGCACGCGGAAGTCGTCGGAGCGCAGCAACTCATGCGCGAGCGCGTGGTCGGCCGTCAGATAACTGACGCGGCCCTTGACCAGCGGGCCGGCGGCCCGCAGTTCGTCGTAGTAGGGCACCGGGTCGGCGGCCACCCTTGGATCGGCGATCAACCTGGCGTGCAGGTCGCCCCGCCGCACCCCCAGCGTCGCGACGCCCCGGATGAAGCCGTGCATCGCCAACCAGTGCAAACGTTCCTTCACCGGCCCCTCCATCGCTCGATGTCACCGAGCCTAGGCCCGCACCCCGGACGGCGTCAGCACTCGGCGATGATCTTGAACTCGGTCGTGATCACCTTGTTGGGGTTGTTGCTGCTGTTGATGCCGTACGCGCTGCCGCTGATCGTGTACGCGTCGTTGGTGACGTCGGCGTGGCCGGATGCGGGCAGGCCCAAACCACGCCCCGCAAGGCCGCGCGCCTGACCATCGACGGTGCCAGTCATACGACACGCCCGCCGTCGTGCAGCCAGACCCAGCAGTACCGCACCATCGACATCAAGGACCGCGACGGCTCGGTGGAGGCCGTGGTGCTCACCAGCGGTTATCGGGTGATGCCCCAGTGGGTGAAGATCCGCAACGTCGACGGGTTCACCGGCATCACTCCGGGCAGAGTTCGC